>JAYYHB010000292.1:0-3549 GCA_036157095.1 Pseudomonadota bacterium | reverse complement strand
AGAAGTTTAGTTTCGGGGAGTGAACCCTATTCTTGCACGACCCCTGATGTCTTTTTACACCGTCTGCAGTCGGACAACATTAACGCTCGCCATCGCTATCGCCAGAAAGCTGCAGTCCGCATTGGATTTGCCGCTAAGCCCCGCGGGGTCCTGTCTGAGCACGGTCGCTTTACTGGCCATTGCCTAAGGCACAAATCGGCAGTCCCTTGCGCGCCATAGCCGCCATCGAAGATCGCTAAGACGGATTGACGTCAATTTTCATCTAGTGTGTTTGAACTCTTAGGGCTGACTTTTTCCAGCTCAGCCAATCGTTGCTCCAAATGATGAACCTTTGTTTCTAGGTTCGTAACGAGTGTCTCCTGGGCTTCAAACTCGTGCCGTGGCACCAAGGAGAGTGTTTTAAGTAACTCCTGCACCTTGGATTCAATATCCCTGCTAAGCGAGCGCGCGAGATCAGTGGGCAGTGCCTCGTCAAGTAACGGCTTTATCGTTTGAAGTAGCGAGGCGAGCGGATCAATTTGCATTCAATCTCCTTCTTTAACGCCGTGGTTCGAGCACTTTTGTGAGGTCGGCATTCTAAAAGGAATCGATTCTACTAAGCCTCCCACTCAAGTTCCTATGCTGAAGTCGAGATAGTTTCTGGCTCGCTGACGAGAGTGGCCCTACGGTTGTACAAACTGAGCAAGTTTGATGCGCCTTAGCGGATTGTAAACGGTGTTTGTACAAGGTCTATGCATGCATTTGCTGGATTCTGCGGCGCTTCACTCGCACTAATACGAAGCATCACCGCCCCAATACGCCTTGTTTTGGGGCGCATTCGCCAAGTAAAGCTTATCAGCGGCGATTTTTTAGGCTTAAAAAAGTGCGTCGGGATTGTGCACAGTCGCCTGATGGCCCCGCTGCGTGCGTTTTTGCCCTGATTTTGTGCTTTTTTTAGACTTCGACAAAAAGTAGGCACGTATATTGCTTCGATTATAGCGGGAGCCTCGAGCGTCAGGCTGAGGTGTTGGAGCGCATGCAATCTCGCCTAAATGCTATCCAACGGGATTCGATTCATGGAGAATTTCGCTGCTTTAAGCATTGGATCTTCCACATCAAATCGATACCGGAGCGTATAGGCGGTCTGAGTGTCCCCAACGTTTAGGAGAAAACAATGAAGTTAATCACCGCGGTTATAAAGCCGTTCAAATTGGACGATGTTCGCGAAGCACTTTCGGAGGTCGGCGTGCAAGGCATGACGGTAACCGAAGTCAAAGGCTTTGGCCGTCAAAAAGGTCATACCGAGTTATATCGCGGGGCTGAGTACGTCGTAGACTTCCTGCCGAAGGTCAAGATCGAGGCGGCGATCGATGACGCTCTTCAAGACCAAGTTATTGAAGCGATTAGTAAGTCTGCAAACACCGGCAAGGTCGGTGACGGCAAAATCTTCGTTGCTACACTCGAAGAAGCCGTCCGAATTCGGACTGGAGAAACAGGACCAGGGGCAGTATAGCCCAAAACATTTGGAGTAAAGATTGTGGAAGATCTAATTCAACTAGCGTATGCAGTAGACACGTTCTACTTCCTTATCATGGGGGCCATGGTTATGTTCATGGCGCCCGGCTTTGCAATGCTCGAAGCGGGCATGGTTCGGTCGAAAAATACCTCCGGTATTCTGGTGAAGAATATTGGCTTGTTTTCGATCGCTTGCATTATGTACATCTTGATTGGTTACGATGTGATGTACGCGGGCGGCATGCTGCTGACCCCTGACAACGCCGTCGAAGACGTTTTGGCGTCTGGAGGAGACGTCTACTACTCCGGCAAGTCGGACTTCTTCTTCCAAGTGGTTTTCGTCGCGACAGCGATGTCGATCATCTCGGGAGCTGTTGCCGAGCGCATGAAAGTCTGGTCGTTTCTGTTATTCGCTGTCGTAATGACGGGTTTTATTTACCCATTCCAAGGCAGTTGGAGCTGGGGCGGCGGGTTCCTCTCCGACGCAGGCTTTGTAGACTTCGCGGGATCAGGCATCGTGCACATGTGTGGTGCTGCTGCGGCGTTAGCAGGAGTTTTGTTACTCGGACCACGATCCGGCAAGTATAATGAAGACGGTTCGATTACTCCGATTCCTGGCTGTAACATGCCGCTGGCAACGTTAGGTATGTTTATCCTTTGGTTCGGTTGGTTTGGATTCAACGGTGGATCAGAGCTCAAGCTTAGCAATGTAGATGAAGCTAATGCCGTCGCCCAGGTGTTCGTCAACACTAATATGGCGGCAGCCTGTGGCGCTGTCGCCGCCCTGATCATGTCGCAAATCATATTCGGCAGGGCAGACATCACCATGGCACTCAACGGCGCACTTGCCGGATTGGTTTCGATAACTGCCGAGCCATTATCGGGCACTCACGCAGAATCTATGCTGATCGGCGCCATCGGTGGCATCATCGTTGTACTTTCTCTGGTCGCACTGGACAAGATCAAGATCGACGATCCCGTCGGTGCAATCTCCGTGCACGGTACTTGCGGTATCTGGGGCCTGTTGGCAGTGCTCATCACTAGTGATGATGCAACTCTCACCGGTCAACTCACAGGCCTAGGTGCGATCCTTGGCTTTACCTTCGTCGCCTCTTTGATCGTTTGGTTCATCATCAAGATGATCATGGGCATCCGAGTTTCAGAAGAAGAAGAGCTCGCTGGATTGGACTCCTCCGAAGTGGGGATCAGCGCTTATCCAGAATTCGACAAATAGTTGATTCGCCTTTGATACGAGGGTGGCGGTGTTAGTCCGCCATTCTCGTTTCACTGGCCAAACCCTTCAGCCTTCACAATGCGATTAAGCATTGAGTGAAAAAACCCTAAGCAGCGAGCCCGCGGGGCGGCGTGAAGCCAATAAAGCAAACGGAGAGATTCGGTGGAAGATCTTGTTCAATTAAGTTACGCGGTAGATACATTCTACTTTTTGGTTATGGGGGTCCTGGTGATGTTCATGGCGCCGGGTTTTGCAATGCTCGAGGCGGGCATGGTGCAAAGCAAAAATACCTCGGAGATTTTGACGAAGAACGTGGCGCTTTTTGCAATTGCTAGCGTCATGTATTTGCTGATTGGTTACGCCATCATGTATGGCGGCGGCGGTTTACTCATCGGCTCTGAGAATACCGTTGATGACGTACTAGCCTCTGCTGGCGACGTCTACTACTCAGCTCGTTCGGACTTCTTTTTCCAAGTAGTCTTTGTCGCGACAGCTATGTCGATTATATCCGGTGCGGTTGCCGAGCGAATGAAGCTATGGTCGTTTCTGCTGTTCGCCGTGGTTATGACGGGAGCCATTTACCCGTACCAAGGCAGCTGGAGTTGGGGCGGCGGTTGGTTGTCTGACGCAGGATTTATCGATTTTGCTGGATCGGGCATTGTGCATATGTGTGGTGCTGCAGCGGCGCTCGCAGGAGTGATATTACTCGGTCCACGTAATGGCAAGTACGGACCTAATGGCGAGATCAATCCGATCCAAGGCTCTAACATGCCACTGGCAACTCTCGGCATGTTCATTCTTTGGTTCGGCTGGTTTGGTTT
>JAYYHB010000291.1:0-10535 GCA_036157095.1 Pseudomonadota bacterium | reverse complement strand
AGGGGCTTTCGCCCCTTTCTTGCATTACGGGACGCAGTCTAGAGAACGTATACAAATATAAAAAGTCCTACCCAAACCACGTCGACAAAGTGCCAATACCAACTGGATGCTTCGAATCCAAAACAATCCTTGGGCGAAAAATGTCCTTTCATCGCGCGAAACAGTTGAATCAACAACATGAACGTGCCGAGGGTGACATGAAAACCGTGGAAGCCAGTCAAAATAAAGAACGTCGATCCGTAAATTCCGCTGCCAAGAGTCAACCCCAGATCCTGATAGGCGTGGATATACTCTGCTACCTGAAGTACCAAAAATACTAGACCGAGCAGCACAGTAAACCCCAACCAACCTATCAGCTTTTGACGGTTCTCAGCCTTAATTGCATCGTGGGCAAAGTGTACGGTGACGCTAGAGCTCAGAAGAATCACTGTGTTGTAAAACGGCAGGTAAGCACTCCATGCGCTTACGTCTGTTACACCTGGAGCCTCCATGCTTTGGCCAGGATTCACAAATAACGCGGAGTCTGGATTTTGGACTACTGGCCAAGTCGCCTCGAACGCAGGCCATAGATAATTGGTGATTCCTTTGTCGCCTTCACCGCCAAGCCATGGCACCACAAATGTTCGAACGTAAAACAGTGCCCCAAAAAAAGCAGCGAAGAACATGACTTCGGAGAAGATAAACCACCCCATTCCCCAAATGTAGCTGCGCTGCACTGACTCGTTATTCAAGCCCGCAGTATTTTCTTCGATGACCTTGGCAAACCAGCTATAAAGCACTAAGGAAACGATGGCAAAGCCGATCAACGACTGAGTCGAATCTCCAGTACCACCAGCGCTTACATCGTTTAACCAACCTGCAAGGCCAGTAACCGTCACCATAAGGCCGAAGGCTAAAAATACGGGATACCAGCCAGACTCTGGTACGAAATATATCGACTTATCGACCTGTGCCGAACTCGCCATGAGACTCCTCCACTAACATTTTGTTAGCCGCCTAAATAAGGCAGCTGACCTTCCACTGGGTTTCCCGAAATGGTTGAAATGTCCACTCGATCTGTGATGTCGAACAATGCATAGCTCAGATTGATTGATCCTACATTTTTCGGCAGTTCACGACCGACAATAAAGCGCATCGGCATCTCCACTTCTTCTCCAGGCTGAAGCAACTGCTGCTCAAAGCAAAAGCACTCAGTCTTGTGGAAAAACTCTGTTGCCGATATCGGCACCAGAGATGGAATTGCTTGCGCAACCATGGGCCTGCTAGTCGTGTTTTTTACAAAAAAACTAACGGTTTTAGCCTCGCCAGGGTGGACCCTCACCGCACCCTTACCTGACCAAAACTTCCATGGCATACCCTCGTTGGTATTCGTTAAAAAATTTACCTTAATCAAGCGCGAACGATCTGGCTCAACGCTCGCTTCCTCGTAAACATAGGGTCCTCCGGTTTTGCCGTTAAGGCCCGTAATCTCGCAAAATAAATCGTATAGCGGCACCAACGCGAAAGCGAAGGCACTCATTCCTACGACGATCAAGGACAGTCGTTTGACTGTCCTGATGATCTGTGTTTTTTGCGTCTGTTGTGACATGCCTTATCCGGATTAACCCAGCACTTCTTCATCTTTGACAATAGGTGGGTGGGTAAAGGAGTGATATGGAGCCGGCGATGGAAGCGTCCATTCCAATCCTTTCGCGCCCTCCCAAGAGCGCCCTTCAGCAGGCTGTCCAGAACGAATCGATTTAATGATTACGTACAGGAAGAACACCTGTGACAAACCAAATATGAACGCGCCAACGCTGGAAATCATGTTGAAATCGGCGAACTGTAGCGGGTAGTCGGGAATACGACGAGGCATGCCCGCAAGGCCTGAGAAATGCTGCGGGAAGAAAGTGACATTCACCCCGACGAATGACAGCCAAAAGTGAATCTTGCCAAGAGTTTCGTCATACATCTTGCCGGTCCACTTGGGGAACCAAAAATAGACCGCAGCAATAATGGAGAATAACGCGCCAGGAACCAATACGTAGTGGAAGTGCGCAACCACAAAGTAGGTGTCATGGTACTGATAATCCGCTGGCGTGATCGCGAGCATCAGACCAGAAAAACCGCCCATGGTGAATAGAACTACGAAGGCAATGGCGAATAGCATTGGCGTTTCAAAGGTCATGGATCCGCGCCACATGGTCGATATCCAATTAAATACCTTAACCCCGGTTGGCACGGCAATCAGCATCGTGCTGTACATGAAGAACAGCTGGCCCGCCAGGGGCATACCTACAGTGAACATGTGGTGTGCCCACACAATAAAAGACAGGAAAGCGATAGAAGCAACGGCGTAAACCAT
Organism: Pseudomonadota bacterium; assembly: GCA_036157095.1. Classification (GTDB taxonomy): domain Bacteria; phylum Pseudomonadota; class Gammaproteobacteria; order Pseudomonadales; family Azotimanducaceae; genus UBA4421. Next base: position 8,191 of record JAYYHB010000291.1, on the reverse strand, counting down.
GGAAGTGTAACCGAACAATCGCTTACGCGCGAAAGCAGGAATAATGTGCGATACGATGCCGAATGCCGGCAAGATCATGATGTACACCTCCGGATGACCGAAGAACCAGAATATATGCTGGAACATAACCGGATCGCCGCCGCCTGCTGCATTAAAGAAGCTAGTGTTGAAGTGAATGTCGAATAGCATCATGGTCACCGCGCCAGCCAACACAGGCATAACGGCTATAAGAAGATAGGCGGTAATCAACCATGTCCAGACAAACATAGGCATCTTCATGAGGGTCATGCCTGGAGCCCGCATGTTCAAAATGGTCGCGATGATGTTAATACTGCCCATAATGGACGAGGCCCCCATCAGGTGGACGGCGAAAATAAAATAGGTAACCGAAGGCGGCGCATAGGTTGTGGAGAGTGGTGCATAGAACGTCCATCCGAAGTTGGGACCTCCACCTTCCATGAACAGCGTCGATATCATCATGCCGAAGGCAAATGGCAGTATCCAGAATGACAAGTTGTTCATTCGCGGTAGCGCCATGTCGGGCGCGCCGACCTGCATAGGAATAAGCCAGTTAGCCAAGCCGACAAAGGCCGGCATAATGGCCCCAAATACCATGATCAACCCATGGTTCGTGGTCATCTGGTTAAAAAATTCTGGCTGCACGAACTGCAGACCTGGCTGAAACAGCTCTGCTCGAATGACCAAGGCAAGCACGCCGCCCACCAAGAACATGGCAAAGCTGAACCACAAATAAAGGGTGCCAATATCCTTATGGTTGGTCGTGAACAACCAACGCTTCAGGCCTTTTGCTGGGCCATGGTCGTGGTCGTCGTGATGATCTGCGTGAATAACTTCGCTCATGACTATTCCTTACTGACCGTTAGATAGGTTAATGACGTCTTGCGGCTGGGTCATATCGCCTACGTCGTTGCCAAAGGCATGGCGCTGAAAGTGCACGACTGACGCAAGCTGGGCTGGGTCGAGTTGACGACCGAAAGCTTGCATTGCCGTGCCGGCCACACCGTTAATCACCAAACCAAGATGCTCACCCTTGGGACCTTGCGCAATTGCGGATCCTGCGATCGCTGGAAAAACCGGTGCCACACCTTCTCCATTCGCTAGATGGCAGGACGCACAGTAGGTACCGTAAATACTTTCACCCTGGGCCATTAACTCTTCGTGAGTCAGAGGATCGCCCATGGTTTCTTGACGGGCCATGTCTAGCGATACTTTTGAGGCATACCACGCGTCGAACTCTGCCTCAGGCATAACCTCGACAACAATTGGCATGAACCCGTGATCTTTTCCGCACAGCTCCGTGCACTGACCGCGATAAATGCCCGGCTCCTCGACAATTGTCCATAGTTCGTTCAGCATCCCCGGCACAGCATCACGCTTGATGCCGAAATCCGGCACCCACCATGCGTGAATCACATCTTCCGCGGTAATTAAAAAGCGTACTTTGCGATTGGTTGGTATGCGAAGGTGCTCATCTACTTGTAAGAGGTAATTTTCACTTTTGGAGGATTTGTTATAGATCTCCTCCCGAGGTGTGGACATGACCGAGAAAAAAGACAAGGTATTGTTGTAGTCATCGTCAAGGTACTTGTACTGCCACTTCCATTGGTAGCCGCGCACCTCGATCGACATATCTTCCCCACCGGTGTCATACATTGCGATCAGCACTTGGGTTGCAGGAATCGCCATCACGATGAGTATAATAGTTGGAACAATCGTCCAAGCCAGCTCGAGCGTGGTGCTCTCATGGAACGTAGCAGGCTCCGCGCCTCGCGACTTGCGATGGCTAAAAACCGACCAAAAGAGAACCCCGAACACTACAACCCCAATGGCAACACAGATCAGGAAGATGGTCATGTGCAGGTCATACACTTGGCGACTGATGTCCGTAACACCCACACGGAGATTGAGTTCGTCCGCAGCGGCAAAGCTCGCTAGCAATAACGACATCATTCCTACTAGGATGCGCATAAACTGATGTTTCATTTGCTCTGTCTCTCTCACTAAATTCGCGATGCCATAGCCATCATTTTGTGGCTTGCTCGAGCGCCTTATGTAGTTCGCCCAACCGGTTAACTCGCCTAACCGCTTTTGTCACTGCAGCTAGCGTCGCTACACCCCAGAGTGCTTTGTCCACAATTGACTCTTTCGCTGCCGAGAGCTGCGCAGGCTGCCGCCAACGAGTCAATGCTCCGCACAACAATAGATGCGCGTGTTTGTCCGCTGGTTAACACGTCATACGGAGCGATATTGGGGATCACTATGTTGCCTAGACTGACTGTTGAGCTAATCGCCAGATCGTCATGGGGAAGTGTCTAATGGCCTCGGTCCCTTCTCCTCCCGAATCCATCTTCGACCTTTCATGCGACGAACAATCTGCCATGGCTTGTCACACAAATTAACTTGTGCGAAACCGCCTGAAGTATAGCAGTCAGATGCAGATCGGCAACTTCAATGGGTTAAGAAACTTGGACAATTCCAACAGTTTAGCTGGCGTAGTTCACGGTCTCACGAAGACCCCCTGGGTGGCCCCGGCTCCAAGATCTTGACGACCTCTACTTGGTCCGTGGTGCGGCGACTTCGGTCATAGCGCGCCCTGGGCAATGGTGCCGAGACAACTTGGGCAGCGGCATCTAATTGCTCAGTGAAACCACAGACCACACAACGACGTCGAATCTTTTGTTCGTCTAGCTTATCGGGGCCCTTGTCGTCTTGGAGCGATTCGATGACGATGCGGTCCACCTCCTGACAGGAGGGACACACGGCGCCAGAAATAAAACGTTTTGATCCGGTCATAGCTGTGTCTCCCGATGAGGGCCGTTCAATCTATTGGGCGCCTTCCACGCCCTCGACGTCCAACCCCAAGGACTCGCTTCGTTCCAGATGTGCGCAGGATAGGGTCAAGTAAGCTGCCTTCTCAGTTGTTGGTACACCGGCTGCGTTGATGGGTGTTCCCCCATCCATATTGAATAACTCTCTGCAGCTTGCTCAACCAACATGCCGAGACCGTCAAAGACCCGTTTTGCACCATGGCCCTGTGCCCAACGCGCGAACTGTGCCTGGGAACCGTAGCTCAGATCATAACAGATGCGTCCAGTTGGCAGGTTTGAAGGGAGGCTGTGTAGCGCTTTCGACGCATTTTGATCCAGACTCATGGCGGTACTGTTGATTATTAAATCTGCGTCCAAGACAAGTGCCGCCAACTGCGTCAGCTCGAAGACCTCTATGTCGACGACATCATCGGTAGCTTCAAGATCCTCCACCGACTTCCGTTGGGGTATCACCGCCGATCCGCCGGCAGAGTCTACCGAACCCAATGGCAGCCTAAATCGATCCGCCAGGTGCTCTGCCTTCGATCGGGTACGATTGGCGATGCTTATTTTCCTTACCCCCGCATCGAGCAGGGGTCTGATGATCCCTTGGCACGCCCCTCCAGCACCCAAAATCAGCACGCTAGTCTGTGAAAGAACCACACCATGACGAACCTGTAAATCACGCACTAGGCCGATGCCATCCGTGTTGTAACCCACCACCTCGCCATGCTGCATCGCCAGCGTATTAACTGCGCCAGCGGCGGCGGCTACGGGATCCAGTCGAGACGCGTAATCGCAGGCTTCGCGCTTAAAGGGCACAGTCACGTTCAGACCCAAGCCGCCGACGGCAAAGAACTTCGAAGCACCAACCTTGAATCCATCAAGCGGAAAACACAGTCTTTGATAGTTGACCTCGTTGCCCAGGGATCGGGCGAACCCGTGGTGGATATCTGGTGACAGCGAATGCGCGACGGGATTTCCCGCAACACCCAGGCTTACTTTCTCTGTGGTCATTCAGATGCCCCGCGGATTACCGCACCGCTGATGTCGAAAATAGCGCTAGCGCCGGCGTAACCCGAGGTTTGTCCGGGCACAACCATATCTACCAGCTCGAGAAACTGCGCCAGCGCCCGTTCATAGTCTTGAACCGGCGGCTCTCCAGCCCTATTCAAGGAAGTGGATACCATAGGTCCACCAAAAGCAGCTGCAATCTCGCGAGCTTGTGCGTGATCGGGCACACGGCACGCTACATTGCTGTGCTGCCCCTTAATCAATTGAGAATAGGCGTCGCCAGGTAGCAGCCACGTTACATGGCCGGGCCAGCTAGCCATCACTTGGGCCCTGACTTTCGGCGCTAACTCTTGAAGGGCTGCATCGAAGTCTGCGGTAGCGCTAGCTATTAAAAGTAGACCTTTTGCGGATTCTCGACCCTTAATCGCAAGAATGCGTTCGATTGCCTCGTCATTGTGCGGATCGCAGGCAAGCCCCCAAACGCCCTCAGTTGCATGCGCAATGACGCCGCCTGATCGTAAACAGGCAGCGGCACTGTCAACGTCATTCACGATTCCAGCGAAGCTTGCACACTTGCATTTTGCGCCTCTACCTTGGCTCGATTCTCGCTTCGATCCTTCACGACTACTTGATGAAGGGTATCGTCTGCCACCGCCAAAATTTGCGCTGCCAAGTAGGCCGCATTTTTTGCCCCCGCCTTACCAACCGCAACAGTTGCAACAGGAATGCCGCCAGGCATTTGCACCGTTGACAGCAGCGCATCGAATCCTTGCAGCGGGCCACTGTCGATGGGCACACCAATCACGGGCCGCTGAGTATGAGCGGCGACTGCGCCAGCTAAGTGTGCAGCCATGCCCGCTGCGCAGACAAATACGCGACAGCCGCGTTCTTCGGCATCGGTCACATAGGCTTGGGTGCCGGCGGGCGTTCTGTGTGCACTGGTCACCTTTACTTCGTACTGAACACCCAACGTCTTCAGCATAGAGGTCGTGGATTGCATAACCGGCCAATCAGACTCAGAACCCATCAAAACCGCTACCCAGCTCATGTACTTCTCCGACAGTGTTGAAGCACGCGAATATACCCGTCCGACCCTTGTCGAACAAACCCACCCGGTTGAAGCTCCATCAAACATTGGCTCACCTGTTGCGGATCACTGCCAAGGAAACCGACGATCTCATCAAATTGCCTGCTCTGCTCGCTGATTACTTGGCAAGCTTCGGCGGATAGGCCGGTCAATGCGCGTTCATCCCGCGCCGGATCGTTAACATTGGCCGACCTCGCCAATGACCAACCCAACTCTTCGGCGACCTCGGCCACGCAGATCACAAAGACGGCCCCCTGGCGAGACAGGCGGTGGCATCCCATACTCAGTGGGCTCGTCACCGGGCCAAGAACCGCACATGTGTCCGGGTCTTGCTTCACCGCCAAACGCGCATTGATCAAGGATCCACTTTTCTCACTGGCCTCAAAGATTACCGTCAATTCTGAAAGGCCATTAAGCATTCGTTTCCGCTCAGGAAAGTAATAGGGACGGGGAGCAACCTCAGCACGATACTCAAAAAAGAGAAGACCGCCTGCGGCCGAAAGTTGCTGGGCGAGTCGGGGAATTTTGTTTTCTATAAAGGTTGGTAAACCCCGCACCCAGTGCTGCGGTGGTAATGCCGCCCCGAGCAGCTAGTGTACCGCGATGAACAGCTGCGTCGATCCCCGCGGCCGGATCACTGACGATGTTGTGGCCGTTTTTTAGCACGACCCTTAACCAACTCGAAAGCCATAGACCGTCCCGTCGTTGTAAAGCCGAACACCTCAACTACTGCCACCACCTGCTGGTCTAGGGCACTTCGTTTTCCGGGGCAAAAAAGTACCGGTGGCGGGTCAGGGATAGTTCGGAGCCAATCGGTATATCCCGAATCCAGTATGCTCAGCGCAAAATGTTCATACGGTTTGAGCCAAGGTATGAGCTTACATTGCGCAAGATAGATGCGAACTGAGGTTCGTCGCTTTAGTCAGGCGTCCGATTGTTTGACCTGACAAATGTCAACGGATCCAAGATTGCCATGGTGCTCGGCTAACCAAACCGCTACTCCCTGGCGGGGCCAGTTGGCCGACAATGCACACATTTGCTTTGCCTCAGAGCTGATGTTCAAGGAGGGTGTCTGCACAAGCTTCAAAAGAGCGCGCCGGGGCCGCAGTTTCGGCAGCTCAGCCTAACAAAAGGAGCGTCAAAAACTGGAATCCCTGTGCGAGTTTGCCTGCACTGCCGCTATACTCGCGACCTTGCAATCTTTCGAGGCGGAGCTCACATGTTCTGCCGCACGAACAACCCAGAGTCGACCAAGAGAAAGGGTCGGCACAAACGGCGACCAGATTGAAATATGACTCGACTAAAAATCTTGCACCACCCAGATCCGCGATTGCGCACCAAGGCAACTCCGGTGGATACCTTTGACAACAAGCTGATCGAGTTTTCAAAAAATATGTTGGAAACCATGTACGCGGCTCCAGGCATTGGCCTCGCGGCCACCCAGGTCAACGTGCATAAGCGCATTATAGTCGTGGATGTAAGCGGCACCAAGAGTGAGGCCCATACACTAATCAACCCCGCTCTCGAACCCTTTGGTGAAAGGGTTCGGGGTGAAGAGGGCTGCTTGTCCGTACCTGAAATCTATGAATCCGTGGAGCGGTTTGAGCAGGTCCATGTGAAAGCTCAAGACATTCATGGTGAGCCACTCGAATTTACCGCAAACGGCATGCTGTCTATCTGTATTCAGCACGAGTGCGATCACTTGGAGGGAAGGCTATTCGTCGACTATCTCTCAAGCCTGAAACGAGGGAGAATAACCAAAAAACTGCGCGATCAGGCGAAGTCCCTTGGCTAAACCGCCTCGCTACCCAAGCAAAATAGCGTTCGCTGGCAGCCCCGAATTTGCAGCGGCGATATTGCACCGCCTTCAGGCTTCGGATTTTCCGTGCGGCCTCGTTCTGACACAGCCCGACCGACCGAGGGGCCGCGGACGTCTCCTATCTGCGAATGCGGTAAAGGCTGCGGCAATCCATTACGACCTACCCCTCTTGCAGCCTGCTAGCCTGCGGGAAGAGGGCGTTCTAGAGGCCCTCTCTAAGTTTGCACCGGATGTACTTGTCGTCGCCGCCTATGGCTTGTTACTTCCCCAACAAGTGCTCGATCTACCAACCCATGGGTGCATAAATGTGCACGCCTCTCTACTACCGCGCTGGCGCGGCGCCGCCCCGATCGAGCGCGCAGTAATGGCAGGAGACACCACCACCGGGGTAAGCATTATGGAAATGGAGCGAGGCTTAGATACGGGTGCTGTCTACGCTAAGGAATCTTTATCCATAGCAGCGTGTGCAGACGTTGGTGAACTCGAAGCTAAGCTAGCCAAAAGTGGTGGGGACCTCTTGGTGGAAGTCCTGCAACAGCTGCGAGTCAATCCAGGCCTGCGGCCAACGCCTCAAACTGAAAGCGGGGTTTGTTATGCAAACAAATTGTCCGCCACCGACCGCCTAATCGACTGGCGCTGTAGCGCAGAACAAATTGCTTCACAGATTTGGGCGCTAAGTCATCGCATGCCCGCCATCACCCAATTGAAGGAAATCCAAGTGCAGCTGATTTCTGCCTCTTCCGAGCATGCCCAACCAGGGCACGAAGCCCACGAACCGGGTCAGCAGATACCGGGAGACCGAAAGTCGATACTGGTGGCCTGCGGCGAGGGATTGCTGCGAGTCAAAACTCTGAGGGTCGCTAGGGGCAAGGGACTCGTCATGGACGCCGGCGCTGCCCGAAACGGTTACCCAGACTTATTCGATGAAAAATCAATCTTCACGATGGCTGAGGTGCCGTAGTGGCACAAGAGCCGCAACCGCTTCACGGCCCGGGAACTCGTGCCGATGTCAGTCGCGCGCTGACTCAGATTATTCGACACAGCAGAACTATTGAATGGGTTCGCGCAAATCGCCTGCCATGGTTATCCACACCTCTACACCAGCAGCTACTTTACGGCACCCTGCGCCACTACTTGTCCCTAGAGAGACTGGTTGCATCGCACCTCAAGAAACCACTCAAGGCCAAGGACCTAGACATCAAACACCTTGTGTTAGTGGGCGCTTACCAACTCCTTCACACCCATATCGCCGCGCTTGCGGCGATCAACGAATCCGTCTCAGCCACCAAGACATTGGGTAAGACTTGGGCCAAAGGCCTGGTCAACGCGATCCTTCGAAACATCCAGCGACAGTCCCAGTCGCGACCGTTACCGGAAGGGAACCCTCGACTAGAGCACCCGGATTGGATGGCCGACAAGCTCACTTATCAGTACCCCGACAAG
>JAYYHB010000290.1:0-4288 GCA_036157095.1 Pseudomonadota bacterium | reverse complement strand
CAAGGCCTGGAAGTGGAGATGAGTTTGAAAGCCAATGGCATCAATAGCGTTACCGCGCAGTTCGGAAGTGAATGCTCTCTAAGTGAAATCGACTCGCACACCGAGACCCTGCGCGAAGCAGGTATCGACTGTCTGATTGCGATCGGCGGCGGAAAAGTAGCTGACACCGGCAAGTGCATTGCGCACCGCCTAGAAATCCCTGTTGTTGTGGTGCCTACTTTGGCAGCCACCGATGCGCCCTGCTCCGCGCTATCGGTCGTCTACACGCCACAAGGAACAACAGACCACGTCCAATTTTTCCCGCAGAACCCAGAAATGATAGTTGTCGACACTGATGTTATTGCAGCTGCGGGGGAACGTTATCTGGTGGCCGGCATGGGCGATGCGATGGCGACTTGGTACGAAGCTGACACCTGCCTGCACAACCCAATGGCGCGCAATTCACTGGGTGCCCTACCCACGCTGGCCTCGGTCGCGATCGGTGAAATTTGCGCGCGCACCCTGTTTGAATTTGGAGAAGCCGCAGCAGAATCAGTGCGTGCCAAGCAAAATAGCTTGGCGCTCGATAAAGTTGTCGAAGCAAACACCTTGCTCAGCGGATTGGGCTTTGAGAGCGGTGGACTCGCGCTAGCCCATGCAATTGCGGGCGGTTATCCCGAAATCAAGATCGTGCATGACAATTACCTCCATGGCGAGATGGTGGCGATGGGCGTCATGGCGCAGCTAGCGATGCAGAACTCACCAGATCGTGAGAGGGTCGCGAGATTTTTTGCCCGGGTTGGTCTACCAATTCATCTCAACCAGCTGTCAATTTCGGCCCCCAACCGGGACGACATCGATAAAGTCATCAAGCTGGCACTCTCGCGTCCCATAGCCAAGAACATGCCCATGCCGGTTACTCATGCGACCGTCAAAGAGGCTATTCTCAGTGGCGATAAACTTGGACTGGCAGTGACAAATGAAATCGGTGACGACGCATACCGGCGCCTTCATGACTAAAACCGGAGCAGAGCGAGGATCATGGATTACGAAGAGATCATTTACCAAGTCGACGAATCAATTGCGACTATCACCATAAACCGGCCTGAAAAACTTAACGCACTTACAAACCTGACACAGGCGGAAATCCGCCATGCGCTGGACCAATCAGAGCGTAACCCGGAGGTCATTGGTACTGTGCTGACAGGAGCGGGTCGCGGGTTTTGCGCGGGTGTTGATATGAACTCGCTGAGCAGCATTAGTGAGGATGGCAAACGCAAAGGTTCGCGTTTCAAGCATCTCGAGGCTCATCCCGGTAACCCTGACAATGACCCTAATTTCAATTCATCACCAACATATTTTCTGGGCCTACGTAAACCGCTTATCGCCGCAATAAACGGCGCATGTGCCGGGCTCGGTTTTAGTTATGCGACCTTCTGCGACATGCGGTTCGTCGACCCAACAGCAAAGTTTGTAACGTCATTTGGTCCACGCGGCCTTATTGCTGAGCACGGCACTAGTTGGATGTTGCCTCGTATAATTGGGCCATCCAATTCCTTGGATCTTTTTTGGTCGTCGCGGCACATGCTCGGTGAGGAGGCCTTTCGGATCGGATACGCTAACCGATTGTGCGCCCAGGGAAATAGCCTTTCTGAGGCTCAAGACTATCTTCGTGCAATTGCCGGGACATCTGCACCAGTGTCTATCATGATGATGAAAAAACAGGTGTATCGCCATCTCATGCAGGAGCTTGGTGACGCCATGGATGAATCGACTCGCTGGATGGACGAGAGCTTGGCCCGAGACGATTTCAAGGAGGGCGTCGCGTCTTTTGTTCAAAAACGACCACCCAATTTTGCAAGGATTGAGGTCGATTAGGCCTGCAAGCTGTAAATCCTTTGCGCGTTCCCCATGAACATGGCGTGCTGCTCTTCGGCACTAAAAGCACCGGCTATTTTTTTAAAAGCATTCCATAGCACGTTGTATGACACTGACAGCCGATCGACCGGAAAATTGCTCTCAAACATGCAACGATCAGGGCCAAAGCAATCAATCGTATGCAGATAATATGCGCTATGTGCGGCGACAATTTCGTCGGAAGTCGCTGGGGTCGCTCGCTGCTCCCATCCCCAGCCATTAATCGGCATCGCTAGACCCCCAAGTTTTGCAATTACATTCTCGCAAGTCGCGAGCTCTGCGATATCGTGTTGCCACTGCGGAAATATTTCGAGCTGCTTGCCCGCATACTCGCCAATACCCATCGGACCACCGAAGTGGTCACATATGATCGTCGTGTTTGGAAAGGCCCGTGCTATGTCAGTGAGCTCAGGAATTTGCTCATGGGTTAGCCATGCATCAAAACTCAAGCCCGCTGATGCGAGCTGGGCGAAACCTTTGCGGAATTGCTCATCGAGCAGCAAGTGACGGATACGGCCGGTATAACGCTCAACCGCTGGGGGGTATGGGTAATAGGCTACAGAATGTCGTATGCCCCTCAGCAGTCCTGCTGATGCCTCCCGGTGCGCCTCAAGCACCTCAACGACAGCGTCACCCAGTTTTAAATCCGCGTGGCTGACGATTCCTAGCATCGGGGCTTCACCAGCAGGAGAAGCATCACGCGACTTATTTGCTTGAGTCACCACATACTCGGTCTCGCCAACAGGCCACAACCGTTTGGGTCCCGTATTACGGTAATTAGTGCTGCATTCCACAAATACAGTACCTACAACGTTGTGACCTTCGGCCATGTCAGACCAGAGCTGCTCTATCTGATAATCCGAGGCTCCTTTTTTATCGCTCCACAAATGATGATGCGGATCAATAATCGGACGCTCAGGGTCAACGATTTCCTCCTTTACTTGCTCCAGCCAAGAGTTGGTTACCATGAAGTCTCCTGAATTCTTCTTACAACACGACGCTGAAAAACGCGCTCGGATCGATTCGGGAAGGCAATGCCCACCCTCTCTAAAATTGATTTACCGGCGATGCGAGTTCATATCACCGCTCAGCTATTCCATAGCGACCGCATTTGCTCGTCGGGATCGGATTCGATTCTTAACGCTCTATCGATAATCAGACAGCTTCGGTCATTATTGTTGTACGCGGGCCAGTATGGCAGGTCACCACCATTCGGGTCACCGGTTGCGACGAAGCGAGCAATGGCATCAGACCAGACGCTTGCGACACGCTGGACCTCGCAATTATTTCGGTCATGGAAAATCAGACAGTGCGTTTCTGGCTTTTCAAAAATATTGAACGTAAAAGCAAGTTCACTAGCGTGGGCCGCACCCAGATCTTCCATCCCCGGCAAATCAGCTGGCATGTCAAAACGATAAAACCAAGCGCCACATCCAGCGCCTGAGGTGGTTTCCGCCGCAACTAGGCAAATCCGTCTGAACATATTGTTCCAAATCATTTCATGGAAAGTGCCCGGAGATGCAGTTGGAAACTCGCTACGAAGTGCGGCCAAGAAAGTTGATGGGTCAGCCCCAAGCAACGTCTCTTTCGCTAATGCTTGATTCAGCCTTGAATAGTGCGCCTTGTCGGTGTGCTGACCTAAGGTATACAAAGTACCCTCTCGCAAATTGCTTCCAATCAGCAGCGGCACCCCGGAAGCACCCCGATCACGAATGGCCTCCATGGTCGAGCGCGTAATGACGTCCCCGTCAACGTACACTCCAATGGGGAAGTTAATACTAGCGATTTCATTGGCGGACATTGTTTTTAGCCTATCAAACAGCTGGGTCGGCCCGACTCCAATGCAATCACTCAATTGCTCCGTACGATCAGTTTTTCCCCGAAAAACACACGTAGCACTGTGCCCAATCGCCTTGTGATAAAGCGAGTCTGCCGCCGGCACAGCGAGCAGACTCATGACCATGGTGGCACCGGAGGATTCACCCGATATCGTGACGTTGCCAGGATCCCCGCCATAATCGGCTATGTTGTCCCGGAGCCACTCGAGCGCGAGGACGACATCGCGAACGCCATTTGATTCCGAACCGGCATACTCCGACCCAAAGTCTGAGAGCCCAAAAAAACCGAATACGCCCAGACGAAAGTTAACCGTGACAACAACAATGTCCCCTTGCATTGCAAGTACTGAGCCGTCGTATTCGTTTGCGGACCCGCGGACAAATGCTCCCCCGTGGATCCAGACCATAACGGGACGCGCCTTATTGTCTGGCGCCGGTGTATAGATATTTAAAAATAAGCAATCTTCGCTGCATTCGCCTGGGACATCGCGCTTAAAGATGCCCGGCGAGTCAGGCTGCATGGCACGATTTGGGTAGCGAGTCGCATCATGAAC
>JAYYHB010000289.1:0-3165 GCA_036157095.1 Pseudomonadota bacterium | reverse complement strand
TTGGTAGACCCGATTTTCGTAGGAATTTAGCGCTGTGAGTCCGCCAGTGGGTTCGAAGCCGACGCTTTCCATGGCGTCCAGAACGGCATCAGGTGTGAGCAAGTCATAGGGTGCTTGGCTTGGGTTTGAGTTCTCGTGCTGCATGACTGCACTTTAACAGCAACGCGAAGATCTCGGCGTTTTCCGTCCTGCCTGGTCGTGAAGTCTCGGCAGTGGCGGGCGAATTTAGAGAACGATGAAGACGCTGGGAACCAGCCGTGATGGAGTCAGCTAGGGACGCTGTTTGTCTGCCGATTTAGGGTAGGGCGCAGCAGTTTCGCGCTGATGGCTCTTTTGCATGACGTTACGCACAGCGGTTGCGGTAGATCTGCGCCGAACAAGGCCTGACAAGGCAAAAGCGTTGGTGAGCCTTGGACTGTGCGGCTACACTTGTAGGGTTTCAAGGAGAGAGGGCACTTTGGACTACGCAGCAAGAGAACAAGAAGCGGATTTCCTGATGAATCAGGTATTCAACGTTCAGGAAAACTGGTCACGTATTGAAGCCTATCAAGAATTCTCCGAGGAACTGGTGCGTGCGGTCGTAGCCGAAGGGGGCCGACTGGCGGCCGAGGTGATGGCGCCATTGAATGAAGTAGGTGACACTCACGGTTGTCAGCTCCAAGACGGTGAGGTAACTACTCCACCGGGATTCAAGGAGGCTTTCGCTCAGCTTACCGAGGGTGGTTGGCTCGGACTGACGGGCAATCCTAAGTTTGGCGGACAGGGCATGCCCAAAAGCCTGGCGGGTTTGATTGAGGAGATGTTCTGGGCGGCGAACAGCAGCCTGTTTCTTTACGGATCGCTTACCGTTGGCGCGTGTTTAAGCATCGACGCTCACGGTTCTGCAGAGCAGAAAAACACCTATTTAGAAAAGCTCTACAGCGGCCAGTGGACGGGAGCTATGGCTTTGACCGAATCCCACGCCGGCACCGACCTAGGCATGATGCGGACCAAGGCGGAACCGCAGGCCGACGGCTCCTACCGAATCACCGGCACCAAGATTTTCATCACCAGCGGCGAGCACGATATGGCTGAAAATATTGTGCACCTCACCTTGGCGCGTATCGCCGATGGGCCAAAGGGTACGAAGGGCATCTCGCTTTTCATCGTGCCGAAGTTTGTTCCTAACGACGACGACACTCTCGGTCCGCGTAACGGCTGGAGTAGCGGCTCCCTAGAACACAAAATGGGTATTAAGGGCAGCGCGACTTCTGTTATCAACTACGATGGAGCCAAAGGATTCCTGTTGGGCGCGGAGCATCAGGGTTTAGCGGGCATGTTCACAATGATGAACTATGAGCGTCTGAGTGTCGGTTTGCAGGGACTTGGGGCGGGTGATTTGGCCTACCAGCATTCAGCTCGATATGCGCAAGACCGCATTCAGGGCCGGTCTGTCACCGGCGCGCAAAACCTGGACAAGGAAGCCGACCCGTTGTTGGTTCATCCTGACGTGCGACGAATGTTGCTCAGCCAGCGCGCCTATATCGAAGGTTGTCGAGCATTCGCGTTCTTCGCGGGCATGCAGCTGGATGAAGCAAAGCACAACTCAGACGAGCGCGCTGATCGATTCGGGCAGCTGCTCACCCCGGTCGTGAAAGCCTTTCTCACCGACAAGGGTTTTGAGGGCGCTGTCATGGCCCAGCAGATTCTTGGCGGTCACGGCTACGTGAAAGAGTGGGGGGTTGAGCAGATTGTTCGAGATGCCCGCATTGCCCAGATTTATGAGGGGACGAACGGTATTCAGGCACTGGATTTGACGGGTCGCAAAGTTGTTCGGGATGGTGGCAGAACCCTTAAGGAACTGTTGCTGGTGCTCGCGGATTTTGAGGTGGACGCCAAGTACGAGTCAGATGTGTCTGAGGCCTTTGATCGACTGCGCAAGGTCACAGATTCGATGATCGCCCGTAGCAATGAAGATGCGAACCTACCCGGAGCGCTCTCCACAGACTATCTCGACCTGGTCGGCATGACGCTGTGTGCCTGGGCATGGGGTGTGATGGCTCACCACGCTAAGGACGATGACTTTGGTGTCGCGAAGAAACAAACGGCGCGATTCTTTTTCGCCCGACTGCTGCCGCGCACGCTAGGCTTAGAGCAAGGGCTAACAGCAGATTCGGACGTATTGATGGAGATGCCTGGGGCGCTCTTTAACGTCTGAACCGACCGACCTCGTAAATCGGCATCATGTTCTGGGGTAAACCCAAGGGTGCGAGGCAGATAGTCCTCCGTCGACGGCTACTGCCTGACCGTTAACGTAAGAAGCGCGATCGCTTAATAAAAAACAGGCCATTTCGCCGATCTCGCTAGGTTGACCAAAACGTTTCATTGGATTGATCTGACCGATTTTGTCCTCGTTCCCACGGGCTCTTGCCCGTTCGAAGGTAGGCTTGGTCATCCCAGTTTCGATCAAACCCGGACAGATGGCATTGATTCGCACGCCACTGCCATAGGTTTGATAAGCCGTTGTTTGAACAATGCTGATAACGCCAGCCTTGCTCGCAGAATAATCAACGCCACCGGCATTGGCGCGAAGGCCTGCCACAGATGCGGTGCACAAAATGGAGCCGTGACCTTGGTTCAGGAAATGTTTGAGGCTGTGTTTTACCGCCAGAAATACGCCAATCGTGTTGACACCCAAAGTGTGCTGCCAATCCTCTACGGTAAGTTCGGTGACAGATTTACCCCCACCGGATACGCCCGCGTTGGCATATATGCCGTCGATGCTGCCATAGCTGGCGACGCAGGCTTCAATGTAGGCTTCGACCTCGGTCTCTTCAGCGACATTGGCTCGGTGGCCCTGAGCGCTGCCCCCCGATTCCATGATCCGAGCGGCGGTCGTTTCCGCGCCATCGGTTAAGTCAACGCAGAATACATTTGCGCCATAACTCGCCGCCAACAAACTGGTTGCTCTGCCTATGCCACTACCTGCACCGGTAACTAAAATATTTTTATTCTCGAGCATGATTTCCTACCGAATTGCCACTGGGTTGATGACCGCCTGTACGGCGCCTAAGGCGTAGGTTTTGCCAAGCTTGACCAATTCGGCGGCGCTCTTCGTCTTATCGAGATTGAGCTCGTTTAGCGCACCAAGTGTGTCTTGCGCTCCGTTCTTTGACGGGTACCAAG
>JAYYHB010000288.1:0-3643 GCA_036157095.1 Pseudomonadota bacterium | reverse complement strand
CGGAGTTCGGTCCTAAGGGGGTTCATGTAGCACACATCATTATCGATGGCGCTGTCGATGCCCCGGACACGTTAGGCAAGATGTTAGGGCCAGAGAAGTTTCAGGCGCTTCGTGAGACTAAAGGTATGGAGCACGACGGATTAATGTTACCGGCAAAAATTGCTGACACTTACTATCACGTTCACCAGCAGCATCGCTCCGCGTGGAGTCATGAGATTGACATGCGGTCGTTTTCCGACCTGCCTTGGTGGAATCACTAACTTATTGGGTATTTTGAGATGTCAGGAAGTTTTAGTTTTAAACCGATCTCGGGCAAAGTCTTTGGTGCGGTAGCGGAAGGAGGCGATGTTCGAGAGCTGGATGTCGATTCTTTTTGCGACCTTTATAGCGCATTCCTGAAATTTGGATTTTTGGTCATACCAGGTCAGCACCTTAGTGAAGCAGAGAATATCCAGTTTGCTGAACGCTTTGGGAAGCTAGAATTTGGCGCTCTGCCATTAGCAAATGAGCACAAACAAAAAGACGGTTCTTTTGATCAAATTATTCCCTTAGATTCGCAGAGGATGCGCACTAATGTGGGCAACGAGGCCTGGCATACGGACTCAACCTACTGGCCGGTTAGCAGCAAATGCGCGATGTTGAGTGCGCTAAAAGTGCCTGAGACCGGTGGCGAGACACAGCTAGCCGATGCACGGGCTGGCTATGATTCGCTCTCAGTTGAGATTCAAGAAATGATTGCCGACCTAGGAGCTTATCACTCCACGGAGTTTTCACAGGCTAACGACCTCGGCGATTTCCCGAAGCGGGACAAAAACAGCATCTATCATGGCGAGGCTTATTTTCGTCCGCTGGTAAAAGTTCACCCCGAGACAGGCCGGAAATGCCTGTTTATTGGTCGGCATGCTTTTGGTATCCCGGGTATGGTCAGAGATGAGAGCCGAGACCTACTCAAGACCCTGCTGCAGGCGATTGTTAGTGATGAGAGCCGCGTCTACAC
Organism: Pseudomonadota bacterium; assembly: GCA_036157095.1. Lineage (GTDB taxonomy): Bacteria > Pseudomonadota > Gammaproteobacteria > Pseudomonadales > Azotimanducaceae > UBA4421. The sequence continues at coordinate 2,646 of JAYYHB010000288.1, read as the reverse complement.
CCATCGCTGGAGCGTCGGGGACGTGCTTGTTTGGGATAATCGCTGTTTGTTGCATCGCGCGCGACCATACGATTACTCCCAAGCTAGGGTTCTGATCGGCAGTCGTGTGGCGGGAGAGGTAGACAGCGAACTCGCATATTACCCAGAGGACGACGCGGCTAAGCAGGGACGCGTCGCTTTGGATGCGGAGTTAAACTGTTTGCGAGCCTTTTGGGCCGCGAACGCGTGATTCAGATCAGCAGAATCACTCCGCTGATGAGTTGTCGCTTTCAATGGTGCGCGACGCGAGCTTCGAGTTGCGGGTGCGCTCTAAAAACTTAGCCACCCGCTGCCACTCGTCTATCCGATTTTCCATCTTTCGATTGCCGTGGCCTTCCTTATTGTAATATTTGTATTCGAAATCTAATCCCGCTTTCTTCATCGCTGAGACCATTTCCTGCGCGCCTTTAAACGGCGTGCGTTCGTCCTTTTTCCCATGCAGCAATAAAATGGGCGCCTTAATTTTGTCGAGATTTCTCAGGGGCGAGATATTTCGTAGCTCTTCTGGCGATCCGCCGGCGGCGGCTTTCATGTACTGGCGCCCAGTATAGGAGTCCGTAACATCTGTTTTATTCACCAAGGCTTCGATATCAAAAAAGCCCGCGATAATAATGCCGCAGTCATAGAAATCTGAATGTCTAACCAAGCTCTGTGCAGTACCATAACCGCCGTAGCTGCCACCCATAGCGCATATTTGTGAGTCGTCCACTAATCCTGCTTCCACCAGGGCCTGTGCTCCTTGCTGCATATCGTCGATCATCCCAGTGCCCCACAGTCCGTAACCGGCTTCCTGGAATTTGTCACCATATCCTCCTGAACCTCTAAAGTTGGGTGCGTAGACCGAGTAGCCCAAGGAGTTCAAAATATGCCAATAGGAATCGAATCCGTATCCGGCATAAGGGCCGTGTGGACCGCCATGGATTTCCACAACCAAGGGGTGCTTTGAACCTTTCTTAGCAGGTTGAAACCAGCCAGGAATGGTCACACCATCTGTGTTCTGGTAGGAAAAATATTCGGCATCAGAAAAGCTACTTTCCTCGAATTTAGAGGATGAATTTAATAAAAATGAGGCCGACTGAGTTTTGCCATCGTACAGAAAATACTGGGGCAGTGAAGTAGCCGAACTAATGGCAATTATCGCCTTTGAGTGATCTTTGGTGGTCCCGGTGACGGTGACTCTGGATCCAGGGTAAGCGTTAGCAAAAGAAGACACCACGTCATTGAGACGGTCTTTCGATTCAAATGTCTGGACTCTAGGGGCATCACTGACAAAGTATATTCGGCTGAGATCGCCATCACCAAAGCGTTCGTCCGTGATGATTCCTTCAATGGTCGAAAATCCGACGTTGAAAGCTTCGTCCCACACTTTCGTAGCTCTGTCATAGCGAACTACATAACGCTCAGCATCAGGCGCATCTGTTTTTTGAGCAATGCCGAGGATGTAGCGCTGGCTGAGATCATAAGGCTTCCAATCTCCATAAAACCCGTCAAGACTGAAATTTACCGCAACCCAGTCGCCGCCATCATCTGAAAGGAGATATTTCTCTCTTCCGACTATGAATTCTTCTCCCCTTGAAGCGACAGATATGAGCAGATCTATGTCGGACTTTGCGGGTATCGACGTCACTCTCGATGTAATCAAAGACTGGGTCTTTTCGGGTAATCGGCGCACCATCTTCATATCCCCAGTGGACAATTCCATTGTCACGAGACTAGATCTCGTTTTATAGCCGGAGAGAAAAAGTAAAACGTGGTTTGGGTCCTCCTCCAGAGTTGAACGTAGGGAAATTCCGCCCCGAAATAATTTCCCTCTTTTCTGCGAATTGTTTTCGTAGTTTCCACCAAAGGTCCAAATTCGATCATTCCGAGAGCCGTCGGCTGACAGCAAAAACCAGTCATAAGTGCGATAGTCGCCATATTGAAGCCCGATTTTTGTTGTAGTTCCGTAACTAAGCAACTCATCACTGACCCATTGTGTGCAGCAAACGTCCAAATCTTTGGTCTTACCCTTCTCTCCATATTTCACCGATGAAACGGGTTTCATCGTGGCAAGCTCGAGAATCACCAAAGTATTGATCTCGTCCTCTACCTGAATGAGACTGATGTATTTTCCGCTAGGAGAAATGTCAACGCTTCTGTATTCGATCGGATCCAGTAAGGTTTTTAGTTTGGATTCCGTCAACCCGCCGGCGTTTACGCTAGCGGAAGATAAGATAAGTGTTAGTAGTCCTAGCAAGATTTTCATTTTGTTTAAACCTTAATTGATGACTTTAACTTTTATACGATTGCCGTTTTGGTTAACTAGGAATATGGAATCGAATACGCCTAGCTTAGCCACCAGTACGTCCCCGACTTTGAACGACTGGGGCGATGTCGAAATTTTCCTAAATCGTCGACCGTTATCAGTCAGGTACTCGATCTTTCCGCCATACTTGGTCACTACTTTCGTCACAGTATAGCGCGTAATGTCGTCGATGCGCGGACGCTTTTCGCTGGCTCCGCGTTTAGGCAGTTCCTTTTTGATAGCACCTTTCAGTACCTGCTCTGCAAGCTTTATAGAGGCCGGGTCTTTGGCTTCTTTAGGGACTTGGGTTGATTTAGGGGCTT
>JAYYHB010000287.1:0-4341 GCA_036157095.1 Pseudomonadota bacterium | reverse complement strand
GCTATCGAACCCGAAAATTAAAAGGATAGTAAAGATCAAGCGGGTGATGCAGGAGGCCGAGATGGCTGGATCGTGCTTACAGTTTGCACTCTGCGGTCTTGCTGGGCCCTTGAGCCAAGCAGTAGGATGCGTGGTCTTTGCTTGATTTTTTGGATCGATGATGGCGAAAGTTCTGATTACCGGAGCAAGCGGGTTTATTGCCGGTCATTGCATTATCGAGATGCTCAACAGTGGCTATGATGTTCGAGGTACCCTGCGCGATGCAGCGCGCGGCGAACTCTTAAAGGTAAATTTGGCAAAGCATTCCGATTATATCGATGCCCTTGAGTTGGTTTCAGCGGATTTGATGGATGAGACCAGTTGGGTTGAAGCGGCTCACGAGTGCGACAGTATACTTCACATCGCTTCGCCAGTGCCCGTGGTGCAGCCCGAGGATGAAAACGAAGTAATTATTCCGGCGAAAACCGGCACTCTCAACGTGCTTAAGGCGGCCACGGCCAACGGCATTCAGCGGGTGGTGATCACCTCCTCAGTGGCCGCGGTGATGTCAGGAAGTCGGGATAGCGGCATCTTCACGGAGCAGGACTGGACTGATCTAACCCGTACCGACTTGTCTCCTTACGTTAAGAGCAAGACGGTGGCAGAGCGAGCGGCGTGGGATTATGCCCAAGCCAACAGTCTGGAACTGGTTTCGGTAAATCCTGCTTTAGTTTTAGGTCCGGCACTAGAAGCGGATTACGGAAGTTCTTTGGAAGCCCTGTACCTGCTTATGACGGGCGCTTATCCGATATTACCCAAACTCGGTTTTGAGATTGTTGATGTGCGTGATGTGGCTGTGCTCCACCGGTTGGCGCTGGAATCACCTGAAGCGACAGGTAGGCGCTTCATGTGCGCGAACGGTTTCCGTTGGTTTGTAGATATCGCCAAGACAGTGAAAAGCGAGCACCCTCAGCTCAAGGTGCCTACATCGCAAATGCCGAACTGGATTGCTTGCATCGCGGGAATTTTCTTCAAGGAGATCAAACAGTTCCTTCCTGACCTAGGACGCATTAAAAAAATCGACAATGCGCCTGCCTTAGCTATTGGTTGGCAGCCTCGAAATGCGGACACAGCGATAAGGGACGGTGCACGAAGTTTGGTCGATCTGAAAATCGTTTGAGTTTGGACGGAGCACCACTGTTCTCAACATGATTACGTCGACAAAAATTACGCCCAACCTAGGTTCTGAGTTAAGCCCGAATTATCAGTTGATCGATTTCGATGACAGTCAGGTAGCTTCCCTAAAAGTTTTAGCTGCCCAGCGCGGAATTGTGGTGGCCCGCGACCAGATAATGAACGTTGAACAGCAGGCAGCTTTTGCTCATCGATTAGGCGAGCCACTTACAACGCCTGTGAATGATGCTTCAGTCCCGCCAGAGCTCATCGTAATCAAGGCCGATGAAAATTCTAAGAGGGCCGCTGGCCAAGGTTGGCATTCGGACGTTTCTAGTGAGGAAGAACCGCCCGGGCTGTCAATGCTTCGAATGGAGGTCGTACCAAGTGCGGGTGGAGATACTCTGTTTGCTGATATGTATGCTGCGTTCGAGTCTCTTTCTCCGGTGCTGCAATCCTTTGTGCAAACCTTGACAGCACGTCATGACCCTGTAGGACATTATCTATATTTGAGTGGCGCAAAAAGATTAGATGAACTGCCCCATGCAAGACACCCAGTCGTGCGAATTCATCCAGATACCGGCCGAAAGGCACTGTATGTCAACGCAGGATTTGTCAGCCGCATCTTAGAACTGAATCGAAGAGAAAGTAGCGCTTTGCTTGAGCTGCTTTACGATCACGTCGCTTATTCCGCGAATATCCAATGTCGGGTTGCCTGGCAACCCGGCACCGTCGTTTTCTGGGATAATCGGTGCGTCCAACATTTCGCTGCGTTTGATTATTTTCCACAACGGCGCTTGGGGTATCGAGCCACGATCAAAGGAGAGAAACCGATAGCCGCGGCGCATCCGATAGCGTGAGCTGAAATTGGCAGTCGGGTGCCAACATCATGGATCATCCGCAACACCTGCTGTAAGCCTTTTAATGACTACTAGATGTTGTTGAGATAGGGCTGATGATTCGGCACTCGATAAAGCTACGTTCAGTCGCCCAATCGCTCGTGCCGTCGACTCCGTGTTATCCATGAATTTTTTTCTTTGCGCAGTGACTGCTTTACGAGCAATTTTCAAAAATCCTCAGCCGACCTTGATCTCTCAACAAGCTTGGTGCCAACCATCGGCCAACTAGCGCAGGCGTTTCATGTCGTTGCTTAATACTTTCTGAACGGTCTGTAGTTGCTCAGACCTTTCGATCTCTTCAATCTGCCGAATGCCCTCGTAAACCCAAAAGCTGGGCTGACCTAAGTCATTCTCTGAAGACTCTTGCTTAACACCCTTGGTCGCCACGATGCTCCAAGCGGGTCCTAATCCATCTTTTCGATATCACACCCGCCTCGAATTATTCACCTCGTCCTGAAAGCCGGCTACGAGCTGCGTCGCTCATGTTACGGGGCGTTATCGGAGGCAAAATATGGATAGTTGGGGAATCTCTTACTTTGCATCAGTATCTGTAGCAGGACGCTGGTTAGATAAGAGGTGGTTTTGCTCAGAAAAAGAAAAGCCCCAGATGATTGCTCAAATGGGGCTTCTAAGTGCCAAGGCTGCCTCAGCTTACCGGACTAATGACAACACCAATTGCGAAGTAGAGTTAGCTTGCGCCAACATAGCTGTGCCTGTCTGCTGCAGTACTTGAGCTTTAGCAAGCCTTGCGCTTTCTGCAGCGAAGTCTGCATCTTCAATCCTAGATCGTGCAGCAGTAGTAAATTCACTGACGTTCATCAAGTTTGAGACTGTGTACTCAAGGCGGTTTTGAAGTGCACCGTATTCAGCACGTTGTGCAGACAATGTCTCTATTGCGTTTGAGATATCTCCCAGGCCGCTTGAGGGGTTATTTACTAAGTCAACATCCGACCGCTTCACCGATATCCCCGTACCGGTAGTCATCCACCAGTCATTCAATTCGTCGGCTGTTGAGGAAGTAACGTCAACCCCTACACTAATAGTTCCCGCCGAAGGATCAATGTCAATCGACGTTATCTGATAATACTCGTTTGCATTGTGAGAAAAAGATATGTTTTCTCCAACTTGGAGATTAAAGCCATTGTCATTTGCTTGTATAAAAGCCTCGCCGGGACGCCCACTGTCGAACCATTCGCTCGTTACTGTAAGACCGGTAGACTGAGTTGTCTCTAAACTCAGATTTTCTGCAGAAATGCTTGCCACAGAAAGGTTTATTTGCTGCCCTGCATCAGTACCCACCTGAATGGCTTTATTTTGGTACGTACCATCAAGAATAGTTTGCCCGTTGTATTCGGTTTGGTTTGCTACACGATTGATCTCCGCAAGCAGAGCGTCGGCTTCTTTCTGCAAATAGCCGCGGTCTGCTGCACTGTTAGTGTCGTTTGAGGCCTGCACAGCGAGCTCTCGCATGCGCTGCAGCATGTCGGTGACGTCGTTAGTAGCGTTCTCAATCACTGCCAGCATAGACAAGCCGTCGTTGGCGTTCTTCGTAGCCATGTTGAGACCACGCACTTGGGCAGTCATACGTTCTGCGATGGCAAAACCAGCAGCATCATCGGCTGCGGAGTTGATTTTCTTACCGGAAGCAAGGCGTTCCATAGCGGTTGCTAGCTGATTGCTAGAGGACGCTAAAGAACGTTGTGCGTTTAAAGATCCAACATTTGTATTTACGACCAAGCTCATACTGTAACTCCTTGCGTTACTGTATAAGCCGATCCTCAATCCTGTTTAGGACCCCTCCAAAGCATTCAGAAGGTCAGCTAAATTTTTTTCGAAGTTACAGTTCCCTGCCACTTCCACTCAAGACCGGCAATATCTTGCCGCTTCAATGCAAGTCGGTGTCATTTGGAGAAACTTTAGGAAAAAGTTGAGGTTTTTTGAGGTAAAGAGCACTGATCGGTGTCAAAAGCAAACCTTTGATGGGTGTTTCATTTGTGTCGCTAATAACAAGTTTTTTTTGGCAGCCCCAAATTTTCTCCAGTGGGGCTCGATACTGCTTTATTCTAGCTGACTTAATGACGGCGCTAGCTCGTAACCTTGCTTAGTTGCTTAAGTTCGGCAGCGTACGTCACTGAAAATCCTTCAATACCAATGAGAAAGTTCTGATAGTCATTCGGCTCCAGTACAATTGGCAGGGTTAAGTAGTTTACCCGTGGGCTGCCAGCCAAAATGTCGTGCTCTTTCAACATATAGAACCAAAATAATTGCGCAGCGTCTGATACCGCTTTGT
>JAYYHB010000286.1:0-3311 GCA_036157095.1 Pseudomonadota bacterium | reverse complement strand
TATGAGGGTAAGACTAAGGACGGCAACTATAGAGCATTGGGCTTTCTTTCAGCTTTGACCAGTCACCCTGATCAAGAGACCCGGGCACACGGTGTCGACTACCACTATCTCACTGCTCAGGGAGATTGGAAGGTAGACGGCCAGTTTTTGTTCTCATCAGCGGATGAGCGTCGCGATGGATTTGGTGGATTTGTAGATATTGGGCGAGATTTTGGTAAAGGAAGGAGATTACGATTTGGCTACTCTCACTATGATCAAGACCTCAATATCAACGACTTGGGGTATCTTCGACGCAATAATTTGCGCGGCGCTAATGGTCGATATGAGATTAATCGATCAACTTCAAACCGCTACCGAAAAAGCTACGTTGGCTACTGGTTTCGTTTAGAGCGAAATTCGGTAGGGGAGTATGTTCGAAAAGCGATTGGTGTCGACTCTAAGGTAGACCTTTTTGATCAATCTAAGGTCGAGCTTAGTGCAGCTTTTTTCCCAGCGCGTGATGAAGACTTTGAAAGTAGAGGCAACGGCACTTATCGCTTGGGAGATCGCAGCCGATTAAAAGGCAAATATCAAACGGACCGAGCCAAACCCTTTAGCTATGAAATAAATTTTTACCGAGAAGACGAGCAGCTGTCCGGTGCGCAGGTTGCGGCGGCGGTCGGTGCGAACTGGCGGCCTCGAGACAATTTGAACCTGGGAATTGGCATTGGATTTGTCGATCGGGCCGGTTGGTTGTTGTGGCGGAATGGTATTAATTTTGCGACTTATCAAACAAACGAGTGGCGGCCTCGGTTCCAGCTTGAATACTTTCCTGCTGTAAATCATCAGATCAAACTGTCCACACAATGGGTTGCGATACGCGCAAAGCGCCGCGCGAATTACCAGCTGCAGGTCAATGGTGACCCCTTGACGGCGGTGGATGACAGTATTGTCAGAAGTGAGGATTTTGCACTTTCCAACTTATCTCTGCAGCTTCGATATCGATGGCAGATTGCGCCGCTCTCAGATTTGTACGTGGTGTACACGCTGAATGGTCGGCAGGAGAGCGTAAGCGATTCTTTCGATAGTCTTTTCACCGACGCGCTAAGAGATCCTTTGGCTGAGCAGCTTACGATAAAGCTCAGGTATCGCTTCGGATCATGAAACGCTATCGCAACGCGACTCAATGGGGGGTTTACAACATCGAGGTAGAGGATGGGCGTATCGTTGGCGTCAGCGGGGTTGATGAAGATCCAGAGCCCTCGGAAATTGGCAACGTTCTCCTTGATGGCATACAGCATGGGGAACGCATAAAACGACCATCTGTTCGCAAAGGATGGCTTGAGGGCGGCGATCGACAGCGTTGCTGCCGAGGCAGCGACGAATTTTTCGACGTGCCTTGGGATGAGGCGTTAGAAATGGCGGCTAACGAGCTTCGTCGAGTTGCGGACGAACACGGTAACACCTCGATATTTGGTGGTTCTTACGGGTGGGCAAGCGCTGGTCGGTTCCACCATGCACAATCGCAACTTCATCGATTTTTAAATCTAATGGGCGGATGCACGCGCGCTATGAATTCCTACAGCACGGCGGCCGCTCAGGTAATTCTTCCCCACGTTGTAGCGCCCTGGCCACAGATGGAGTTGCAACAGACGACACTGCAAAACATCATTGATCATACCCAGCTCTTCGTCGCCTTTGGCGGATTGCCCAAGAGAAATGCTCAAGTAGCTTATGGCGGGGTTACCGAGCATCGCACTGCTCTTGATTTCGATCGAGCGCATAAGGCCGGTACTGAATTTGTCAGTATCTCGCCCATCGCTGACGACACTGAGGCGAGTCTCGGTGCCACTTGGCTAGCGCCGCTGCCCGGCACCGATGTTGCTCTTATGCTCGGCATTGCTCATGTTCTAGAAACTCAGAATTTGGCAGACACCAGATTTTTGGATAGCCACTGTGTAGGTTATTCAAAGGTAAAAGATTATTTGCTCGGCAGATCCGATGGAATTGCTAAGACTCCTCGGTGGGCATCTTCAATTTGTGGTTTGTCCGCCGAAGACATAGTTGCGTTGGCCCGCAAAATGGCAAGTAAACGAACGTTTTTAGCTGCGGCATGGTCGTTGCAGCGGGGCGATCATGGAGAACAACCTTACTGGATGCTTGCCACGTTAGCCTCAATGCTAGGTCAAGTCGGATTGCCCGGCGGTGGTTTTGGCTTCGGCTACAGTGCTGAGGCATTTGTTGGCTCAGAATACAAAAGATTTAACTGGGCAACATTTCCGAAGGGCCGAAACCCTACAGGCTTCGCTATTCCTGTCGCGCGTATCGCTGACATGCTTCTTCACCCAGGTGAGGATGTCCAATACGATGGTCGAGCGATCACCTATCCCGAGATCAAGGCGATTTACTGGGCTGGCGGTAACCCTTTTCATCATCACCAGGATCTCAACAGACTAGTTTCTGCATGGCGCAAACCTGATACCGTGATCGTCAATGAGCCCTGGTGGACACCCATCGCCCAATGGGCCGATATCGTCTTTCCGGCGACGACTTCTCTAGAGCGTAATGACATTTGTGCATCCAGCCATGATCCCTACGCTCACTTCATGCAGCAAGCGATACAGCCGCAGCACGAAGCGCGCTCAGATCATGAGATATTCGCTGGCCTCGCAGCGGTGCTCGGATTCGAGGACGCCTTCACAGAAAATAAAAGCGAGCGTGAGTGGATAGAAGACATCTGGCAGCGTTCTCAGGTAATGGCCCAGGGCCAAGGCTTCGAGCTGCCTTCTTTTGAGGATTGGAAGTCTGAGGGGGTATATCAATTGCCTCACGAACCCCGCGTGCGCGACTGGCTCGCGAATTTTCGGGAAAATCCGGCGCATTTCCCGTTGGCAACGCCGTCCGGCAAGTTAGAGCTTTTCTCGGAGACCGTGGCAAGCTTCGATTACCTAGATTGTCCAGGACAAGCGGTTTGGATGACGCCCTTAGAGTGGCTAGAGCTAGATCGAGACGCTTTTCCTTTGCATCTGCTTTCACCCCAACCCAAAAATCGCTTACACAGCCAGTTCGACCATAGCGCTCATAGCCAAGCGAGCAAAATCAAAGGCCATGAAGTGATTACGATGCACCCTGAAGCGGCGAAAGAGCGGAATCTCAAGGCCGGGGATGTGGTTCGTGTGTTCAACCCTAGGGGGGCGTGCTTGGCAGGACTTGCTCTGAATGCTCGAATGCGACGAGACACGGTGTCGCTGCCAACTGGTGCTTGGTTCAAACCCTGTCCGGTTACTGGTATCGAACTTAACGGGAATCCAAATGTTCTCACTAGAGACAAG
>JAYYHB010000285.1:0-2905 GCA_036157095.1 Pseudomonadota bacterium | reverse complement strand
AATGTGCTGAAAACAAGGTTATTGAGCTTGAAGTCCAGAGGCGTTCTCCCAACCTGAGAATCGTTTTGGGTCCACATCTTTGGGGACGCTTTTGCCGCGCAAAAGCGCGTCAGCAATAAGCTGGCCCACGGAGGGACTTGTCTGAAAGCCTGCGCCGCCTTGACCTGCAAGCCAGATAAAATGCTCATCGTCGGTAGAGCCAATCAACGGGCGCCGATCAGGAGTGATCGACCGCAAACCTGCCCAGCGGCTCTTTACTGACGACACCCTGAGTTGGCAAAGAAGTTCGAACCGATTTGCAGCTACGGCAATATCGAGTTCCTCCGGTTGGGCATCGCACGCCGGGGCGGGCGTTTCATCTTGTGGACTAATTAGTAGTCCCGGCTCCTCTGGTTTAAAGTAAAGATCCTGCCTTAACGTGCGTACCATTGGCCAAGAAGGAGCTTTGGTGCCGAAGCCGGTTGAAGCCAGATCAAGAATAAACGCAGTGCGCCGGCATGGCGTAATAGGAAGCGCTGCGATGCCCGCGTTTTTAGCAACGTCATTTGCCCATGCACCGCCCGCGTTAATCAGCGTGGGCGCCGCAAAACTAGCATCCGAGCAATCCACCTGCCAGAGTTTCGTAGGAGTGCGCGTCACGTGAACGTCAGCATCACAAAACAGTTTGCCGCCATTTTTCCTAACTCCGCGAAGAAAACATTGCATTAATTGATTCGTATCTATTGCCATCAAATTGGGATCGTAAATAGCGCCGTTAATCGCCGAAGTCTTTAATACGGGCACTTGCTCAACGGCCTCATCCGTCGTTATCAAGCTAAGGTCTGGGCAACGCTCTGACCAGGTCGCAAGATAATCTGCGGCGACGTCGATTTCGTCGGGCCGAATGAGCATCAACCCGCCGAGGGGTTGCACTAGCGGGTAGTCGCTGAATTCTGCGGGGGGCGATTTGAAGAAAGACTTCGATTGCAGTGATAAATCGCTAACGGTGGGGTTGTCGTAAGCCTCTATAAACACTGCCGCGGAGCGGCCAGAGGCATGATAGCCCGGACTAGCTTCGCGCTCGATGATTGCAACGCGCGCTGACTGGGAAAGGAAGTAGGCGGCCGACAATCCGGCTATGCCCGCTCCAACAACCACAAAGTCAAAGTTATCTTGCATATCGTTTTACTTAGGCTTGCCGTTGATAAAGTGTTGCTCCTAAATTTGTTGTACCGCTGCAATAGACAACTACGCTCTCGGCAAGCTTCAAATATCTTTGCTGGGTCACTTACGATGATTGTGCGATTGAATCCCAATTAAAAGTCAGCAATACGGGTGCCCGGTCCGCACCTCTTCTGCATTTAGACTATCATCTGAAAAGGAGGGGTATCAAAGAGGTCTAAATGTCAAAAAAATGGATCTCTTTTGCATCGTCAAAGAGAGCGTATTTCCGCTAGGAAAATGATGCTTACACCTTCAGGCAATGCAAGAACTTCGGAAACCGAGTGGCTAAACCGGCGCTTATGGATGTCGGGCGGGATGTCGACCTCGTGCCAACCCTCAAGCCTAAACTCAGGAGTTTTTCTTTGACTCTTTGAAAAACTCCAAGCCTTGCGATAACCAAGGATTAAGGTTCTATGACGAACATAACATCGCCCAAAGTAATTATCGCTGGTGCCGGTCCCGCGGGTGCTGTTTTGGCGTTTCTTATGGCTCGTGCTGGCATCACCACAACACTTATTGAAAGACACAAAGATTTTTCTCGAGAATTTCGCGGTGAGTTACTGATGCCGAGTGGTCTTGAACCTCTGCATGAAATCGGTCTCTGGGGAGATTTCGAAAAAGTTGGGCAGGTAGAGATAGAGAGGTTCCGGATATTTATAAATCGAAAACCTTTTGTCACTCCCATTATGAACCCGGAAAAGATTGCCAGGCGTAGTCCCCGCTGGGTGTCACAACCTCAACTTTTGGAAATGTTGGTAGAAAAGGCGGCGGATTTTCCTGGTTTCTCGCTTCTAAGGGGTACGCGTGTAAAGAATTTGCTCTTTGAGAACGGGCATGTAACCGGTGTAGCAACTGATACGCATGGAAATCTTCGATCTGATTTAGTGGTGGGATGCGACGGTAGGACCTCAATCGTTCGAGCTAAATCTGGAATTCAGGCGCAAGCGGATCCGCTTCCCATGGATATTGTTTGGCTGAAGCTGCGTTGCCAACCTTGTATTGATAATAATTCACTGCACTTTTATATCGGTCGCGGTCGGTTGGTCTTAATTGCACCAACATATGATGGCTGTATTCAGTTGGGTTTCATCATTCCTAAGGGCTCCTTTAAGAACCTTCGGGAACTTGGGATAAAAGCGCTGTTAGATTTGATAGCTGCCTATGTTGATTCGGAGGTCGCTGAGACGCTGTCGAATGTCAATTTTAAAGATGCTCGGCCGTTTTTATTGAGCACTGTTTCCGATCGAGCCGATGAGTGGAGTCGCCCGGGCATTTTGCTGCTTGGCGATGCGGCACACACCATGTCTCCCGTCGGCGGCCAAGGGCTCAACATTGCAATACGCGATGCCATCGTCGCGGCGAATCACTTGATTCCCGCATTTGAAAAGCCTTTAAACACGGACGCACTATTGGCGGTATGCCAATGCGTTGAAAGAGAACGCATGAACGAGGTTGTACCCATTCAAAATTTGCAAGGTAGAGGCCCTAAAATAATGCTGAATGAATCAATTTGGATGCGGGCAGCATTTTCAGTAGCACAAAAAATAGGATCTGGTCGAGAGATTGATGCGTCTTTAGACCCTAGTTTTCAGCAGATGCTTACGGGCGTCACATCAGTTCGTTGGATGACTGAAAGCTAGTCCACAAGGAAGTCTGGTGTCATCTGCACGACCTGCCAAAACCGAGCGAATCCCTGGCTACT
>JAYYHB010000284.1:0-2751 GCA_036157095.1 Pseudomonadota bacterium | reverse complement strand
CATCAAAATCGTCCATTTTTGCCCTTAAAAACACCAAAAAAAGTGACACCAAACTCATAATGTATTGTTTTTAAGGGATTTATTAGCGTTGGTATTTTACCCTTCGAGGGTTCGAATCCCTCTCTCTTCGCCATATAATCCTTAAATACCTATATTTATCAACAGGTTACGTGAGTTTTCCGCTTTACGTTCCAATATGGACTGCGGGGGTGGGTTAAGTGCAAAACGGCGGAATATCGATACCGCCCCAGCAATCAAGTTAGGCTTACTATTGCCATTCGCCCTACGCTAACGAATGTGACGGGTTCGGGGAAAGAATTTCCCAACCGCGCCACTAGTCAGGGACATGATGCTATGCATCACAATACGACTTGTGGATTTGGGGCCTGCCGTTCGATTCCAGCAACGCACCTTGGTTGAGCAGCTATGCCAAAGTGTAGTGATTGGCGTCGCGGTGCCATTGGTGCTAGGTGTAATTCATAACCTTTACTAACAGCTGCGCGGCGAGCTTGTTTACTGTTCTTGCTAGTTCATGAGGTCGATCAACCGTTGGCCATTTGGTCCAAGGTAGGCAACAGGTACTTTAGAAAGGTCTTGGGGTTTTCGCTCATGGGAAAGTGGCCGACGTTTTTCATTTCTTGAAAGGTTGAACCCGCGATGACCTCGTGGGCTTCTTTTCCCAGCTCGGTGGTTCCGCTGCAGTCGTATTCCGCGGACAGTATATGCACACCACAGCGATTGGTGTCGATCTCGCGGGCCACCGCGGTGAGGTCGTACTCTTCAAGGTAGTAGTTCAAATCTCCTAAAAAGACCGGCGGCCAACCGCAGGAATAGACGTAGGCAGTTTCCTTGCGATAACGCTTCGGAGACGTTGGGGACATTAGTGCATCCATTAGCCGTGCCTTGTACTCGTTGTTGACCTGGGGGTGCCACAGTTCGGTGTTGTGTTCGATCTTGCCGGGAATCTCCAGCGCGCCCTCCAGGGAAATGACCGCACGGAAATCGTCAGGGTGCTTATGCGCCAAATCCAGTGCGAGTAAGCCGCCTACTGAGCAGCCCATGAAAATCGGACGCTCCAATCCGAGTACCCTACTCAGAGCTAAGGGAATCGAGCGCAAGAACTCGCCCTTGAGTAAGTACTGCTGATTCCACCAGTCTTCCTCGACAGGAGGCAGCGACTTGCCATGATATGGCAGGTCGTAGGCGATGAGGCGAAAGCGATCGGTAATTTCTGGTGTTTCAAACAAGTGTCGCCATTGACTGTTATGGCATCCAGCTGTGTGCTGCAGCAAGATCGGAATGCCAGTGCCGGCTTCTTCAAAGTAGATGCGGTGTCTCACTCCGGCCAGTTCAAGCTGTACATAGCGACCGATCGGAGCACTAAAGGCGCCCTCAGGCTGTAGGTCATGGGCCATGGCTTCTCCCGCATCTGCGGCGGGGCGGAGTAGCTCTATGGCACGGGCCGCTGCCGCAAAGTACTGGGCGAACACCACAGGATCAGCATTGCGCTGAATTCCTTGGCTCTGCATCACATTGGCCATCACATCGTTATGAAATCGCTCAGGTACCGCAGTGAGAATTTTTTCCCAAACCGATGGCTCGGCGGCGAGTTCGATGATACCACCACTCAAGTCCTCGTCTGGTTCTGGGACACCTGACCTAACGGACAGTTCGAGGGTCTGTGCGCCGATAACGAGTCTGAGCCCGCCATCCCAATATCGTGCTGCCAGCATGAATTCGCCGTCCTCGGCACAGCTTTTTGCCCACTGTTGCGTGGTTGGTCGTTCTCCAGACATTGCAAGGCCCCTCCAATTCAACAAGATATGATGATCTGTGGCACCGGATATTGCGCGGTTTTCGACTGTTGCGCTATAGCAATATCGCGGCTGAACCGGCGCTAGACTAGGCGTTTGTCAAGACCAATTTACCAACAATTCGACCAGCTAATTGATCAATCAAACCATGTTGATAATCGCTCATCGGACCGCTTTGCACCGGCGCAGGCTTTAGCTTGCTGTCACTTTAGAATATTGTTTTGACCGCACAGTGTTTGGCGAGGTTAGTTCCGAATATGAAATCTTTTGATAACAAAGTCGCCGTGGTGACTGGTGCTGCTTCTGGGATGGGCCGATATCTTGCTGTTCTTTTGGCAAAAGAGGGCTGCAACGTAGCAATTTGCGACATAAATGAAGAAGAATTGGGCAAAACAGCAACCATGCTGTCTCGATACAACATCGCAACCTCTACTCATCTCGTGGACATCGCGGACCCCTTACAAATCGATCGCTTACATGAAGAAGTAATGGCTCGACACCAGGCCGTTGATCTTGTCTTTAACAATGCGGGCATCACTGTAATGTCGGACTTCGAAGATATGCCCCCCGCGGATTGGGACAGAGTGATGAACATTAATTTGGCAGGGGTCGTCAATATGACTCGAAAGTTTTTGCCGGATTTAAAGTCACGCCCAGAAGCAGCCTTGATCAATACCTCCTCGATCTTCGGGATGGTTGCTGTGCCTGGACAAAGCGTTTATCACGCGGCTAAGTTTGCAGTACGCGGCTTTACCGAATCGCTAGCGAGAGAAATGGATGGTACAAACTTGCAGGTGCATTGCGTCCATCCGGGGCACGTCGGTACCAATATTGCGTCATCAGCGAAAGAAGTAGTGGGCAGTACTGCGAGCGACGTACCCGCTTTTATTCGCAAGATGCCAGCATTTATGCGCAAGATGTCCTCCGAGGAACGTGG
>JAYYHB010000283.1:0-7471 GCA_036157095.1 Pseudomonadota bacterium | reverse complement strand
TATGTCCATGCAAGGCAAGCTCCTGGTCCTGAAGGTTGCCCGTGAAATCCAGTGGATCATGCACCACGACGATCGAGCGCTGGCACCAATTTAAGTGCAAAGGCGGATCCTGGAATACGAAGCCGTGACGCTCGATGGCGTCCTGCAATGCTTCTCGTTCCTGATCGTTATTGCCAAACACGCCAAACAAAGGAGCGTGCAAACCCGCGAACACATCTAATGTCTTCGCTTGGCTGATGTCCCCAGTATGAATCACCCGATCGACTTGCTCAGCGTTAAACAGCTCGACGATCGTGCGCACATTCTTCAAATTATTGTGCGTATCGCTAACAACGCCAACCTGCATAGCAACTTCCTGCCTAGTCTGGTGAGATAAGAAAGATCGGTTTGATAAAAAAGTTCGCTGAGATCACAAAAAAGCCAGGCGAACCTGGCTTTCCCTTCGATGTTCATGTCGGCTGTCTAGGAAGCGCGCTCAAGTACATGAATGGCGCAGGCACTGCCTAGCCCAATAACGTGGGTTAGACCGATCTTCGCATCTTCGACTTGCCTAGCGCCCGCTTCGTTGCGCAGGTGAGTGCTGACTTCGTAGATATTGGCGATGCCCGTCGCGCCGAGTGGGTGACCCTTGGAGAGTAGGCCACCTGAAACATTGACGGGAATTCGTCCGCCTAGGGCAACTTCGCCTTCGTCGATCATTCTGCCCGCGTCCTCTTGTTTGCAGATGCCGAGGTTGCCATAGTGCAAAATCTCAGCGGTGGCAAAGCAGTCGTGAAGCTCGATCAGGTCAATATCCTCAGGCCCCAACCCAGCCATTTCATACGCCTCCTTCGCGGCTTTTTGGGTGCATGAGTTCACATCAGGCATCACTAGGTCACGTTCCTGCCAGGGATCCGACGCCAAAACCGATGCCCGTACTTTGATCGCGCGATCCATAAGACCCAACTCGCGGGCCTTTTTCTCGGAGCAGATTACCGCTGCCGCAGAACCGTCGACATTGACGGAACACATCAACTTAGTATTTGGGTAGGAAATCATCTCTGCGTTCATCACTTCCTCAAGCGGAGTCTCAATCTGGTACATCGCTTTTGGGTTTAGGGTAGAGTGATGATGATTCTTAACGGACACCTTTGCGAATTGCTCAAAGGTAGTCCCATAGTGACGCGCGTGTTCCATGCCTGCCTCGGCAAATACCGCTGGCATAGTGCCGGAACCCATCAAACCTTCCTTGGGGATACCGGTCTTGCCACCAGCGCCGCCCAGCAAACCTTTGCCCATTTGCTCAACGCCAACTGCCAGGACGACATCGTAGAGACCAGCCTTCACTGATGCCCATGCCTCGCGGAATGCGGTTGCTCCAGTAGCGCAGGCATTGGCGACATTGACCACAGGGATACCTGTCTGGCCGATTTCCTGCAGCAGTCGCTGACCAACCATGCCCGAGGCTTGGCCCAGGTTGCCGCAATACAGCGCCTGCATGTGTTGGATACTCAAGCCGCAATCGTCCAGCGCCATCAGCGCCGCTTGGGCACCAATCTGCGGGACTGTCTTTTCGGGGAAACGCCCGAATTTGATCATGTCGACCCCTACGATATATGCGTCGGTCATAGTCGTTCTCCGTTATGTCCTCTTGTGGAATCAGGTTTTTGGTTGAAAAAAGTAAGAAAGATAGCTGTTGCCGTCAGCATCCTTGCGGCCTAAAGCATCTGCGAAAACCACCTCTACTGGCATATCAAAGGCGATGTTTTCAGGATCTGGCTCAACGTTGATCAGATTCCCCTTTATCGCGGTGCCATCATCCAAATCGACAATGGCGCTGATGTAGGGCACCTCGATGCCGGGAAAAGATCGGTGGACGATCGAGTAAGAGTATAGCTTGCCGCTGTTGGGCAAGGTGACGGCGCTCATCTGATCGCGCGCGCCGCATTTAGAGCAAACGCTGCGTTCACCTAAAAATGTTGAGCCACAGTTGCCGCACTTCTGGCCCTCAAGGTACGGATTACCGTCCCCTGGAATTTTCAGGTACGGCACTGCTGGTAAAGGCTGATTACTCATAGCTCCTCTCAAACCCGTTGAATTCAATAATCGCGTCGAGACAACGAATCTCAACCGACGCCAAATAATACTCTTGCCAACTGCTTCCCGATAGAGCGAGATATAACTCACAAGTCTTGGTAGCAAACGCCGTTTAGCAGGCGGGATCGCCAATCACTTTATTTTAAGGCACTCATAAGCTAGGCGGAGTGGCATACGATGAAATCACATAAGTTACGCGACACCACGACGACCAATGTCATCAAGTTTGCCCCTGGTGATTCTGCAGTGCACACAATGGCAGCGCTATTGGAGAGAGGTATCTCTGGTGCGCTCCTGGTGGACGAGGACGGAGCGCTCGTTGGCATACCTTCTTAGGTCGATCTTATTCAAGTGGTCGTACGAGACAGTTACTACGATGATCCCTTAGGAATTGCTCTGACATGAACATATTTAGCCGCATACAACATTTTCTCGGGCACCATCGGCGTCGCTATCCCGTACCGGAAAATGACCGCTTAGTGGGTCAGACCTGAAGGCGTGACTTGCTTTGAGCAGCGCTGGCTCTTTTTCATGCCTAGTATTGTGCCATTTGTCCATCCACCAAGCCGATGGCATCGCGGCCTCAAGACTGTTCTAGAGCTTGTCGCGAATAATTTGATTTACCTGCTGTGGATTTGCCTTGCCTTGGGTGGCCTTCATTACCTGCCCTACAAAGAATCCCAACATTTTGTCCTTGCCGCCTCGCAACTCGTCGAATTGCTTAGGATTCGCCGCGATTAAGTCATCGATGATTTGAGTCAAGGCTCCATCATCACTCAGTTGCGCCAGGTTGAGTGATTCGATGAGCGCATCAACGTCGCCAGAGGCTCCGGCCGTCCAGAGCGCATCAAACAGTGTTTTCGCCGTCTTTGAGGACAACGTGCCATCGTCTATGCGGGCGATTAGTTGCGCCAGCGGTTCAGGTGCGATCGGGCTTTCAGACAGCGTCACATCATGTTTGTTGAGGTAAGCAGACAATTCGCCCATCATCCAGTTGGCGCTTTGTTTTGGGTCTGCACCCGCAGCCAGACAGGCATCAAAGTAGTTTGCCCGGTCAATATCATTGCTGATCGCCGCAGCGTCGGTATCCGATAGACCTAAAGTCGATGTATAGCGAGCCTGTCGCGCGTCGGGTAGCTCTGGTAGGTCGCTACGAATACGCTCGATCAACTCTTCGCTGATGGACAGTGGTAGCAGATCTGGATCTGGAAAATACCGATAGTCGTTACTCAGCTCTTTGCTGCGCATGGACCGCGTTTCGTCTTTGCTGGGATCGTATAGCCGTGTTTCGCGCTCGATGCGTCCGCCAGACTCCAATACGTCTATTTGTCGACCAACTTCGTACTCGATGGCCTGTTCGACAAAACGAAACGAATTGATGTTTTTGATTTCCGTGCGCTCCCCAAATTCTGATTGTCCCGTTGGACGTACGGAAATGTTCGCATCACAGCGCATGCTGCCTTCGGCCAAATTGCCGTCGCAAATGCCAATGTAGCGAACCAATGTATGGATCTGCCGAAAATAGGCGGATGCTTCTTGAGCCGTGCGCATGTCGGGTTCGGAGACTATCTCAAGCAAGGGGGTGCCCGTGCGGTTGAGGTCAACGGCAGTCATTCCCGGATACAGATCGTGGACGGACTTCCCCGCATCTTCTTCTAAGTGTGCGCGAGTTATGCCCACCCTGCGCGGCTTGCCGTTTTCGGGCGTAATTGTGATCGTGCCTTCGCCAACGACTGGTGTCTCAAACTGGCTGATCTGATAGCCCTTAGGAAGGTCGGCGTAAAAATAATTTTTTCGATCAAAGATCGAGTGTCGATTGATTTGTGCGCCGATGGCGAGACCAAAGCGCACGGCCATCTCTACCGCCTTTTCGTTCAATACCGGCAAAACACCGGGCAATCCGAGATCAATGTTGCACGCCTGAGCATTGGGTGATGCTCCGTATGCCGTACTTGCCCCGGAAAAAATTTTGCTCTTTGTGGCAAGCTGAACGTGAATCTCTAGGCCAATGACGGCTTCCCACTTCATGCTGAATCCCCCGGTCGCCGCAGATGCCAGTCGGTTTGACCCTGATATTGAGCGGCGAGCTGAAGGAGCAACTCTTCGCCAAAGGCAGGTGCGATAAGCTGCATGCCCATGGGCAGGCCATCGCAGAAACCACACGGCAAGGATATGGCTGGCAGCCCGGCGAGGCTGGTGGGCACCGTGTACAAATCTTGTTGGTACATGGCGACGTGGTCATCGGTGAGTTGATTTTTTTTGAAAGCCGGGGTTGGCGAAGTGGGTGCGAGTAGCACATCAACGTTAGTAAAAGCCTGTTGAAAGTCCTCGCTAATCAATCGACGTATTTTCTGAGCTTTCAGGTAGTACGCGTCAAAATAGCCTACCGATAACGTATAGGTGCCGGTCAAGATTCGCCGCTTTACTTCTTCGCCAAACCCCTCTTCCCGTGACCGTTCATACAAATCCTGTAACGATTGTGGATCATTGCACCGGTGGCCGAAACGAACGCCGTCATAGCGCGATAAGTTCGTCGATGCCTCTGCGGAGGCCAGCACATAGTAAACTGGTACGGCAGCTTGCGTATGTGGCAGCGAAACCTCGACTAGCTTATGCCCCAGCCTTTGCAGTTCGGTCTTCGCAGTATCAATGCCGCTCAGATTGGAATTGTCGCTGAAGTACTCGCTGGGCAGGCCGATGGTTAGGGGTCGATCCAGCGCCGCGATGCCGTTGGCAATCGTGGCACCAAGCCAAGCATCGTTGCGCTCCGCACTGGTGGAGTCCTTGGGGTCGAAGCCCGCCATCACGCCAAACATGAGCGCGGCATCTTCTGCATCGCGTGTCATGGGTCCTGCCTGATCTAGGCTTGAGGCGAAGGCGATCATGCCGTATCTCGATACGCGACCGTAGGTGGGCTTGAGTCCAGTAATACCGCAGAGCGCGGCCGGTTGCCGTATTGAGCCTCCAGTATCGGTACCCGTCGCGCCTGCGACCAAGCCCGCCGCCACTGCAGCAGCAGAGCCGCCAGAGGAGCCACCGGGCACCCGCTCATGATCCCAGGGATTGCTGACTGACCCGAAAAAACTGTTCTCGTTAGACGACCCCATGGCGAACTCATCCATGTTGGTCTTACCCACGCTGATCATTCCCGCGCCTGCCATGTTGCTAACAACCGTCGCATCATAGGGTGCGACGAAGTTGCTCAGCATCTTCGATCCCGCTGTGGTCAAAACACCCTGGGTGCAAAAAATATCTTTGTGGGCAAAAGGCAGGCCCAAAGTCGGGCTTTTGCTGCCTCGAGCACGCTGATCATCAGCCTGTTCCGCAGCCGCTAGTGCGGACTCGGCATTAATCGTAATAAAACAATTCAAGGCCGCATTCGCCTGCTGTATGCGGTCTAAGTGAGCCTGTGTGAGTTCGACACTTGAAAAATCACCCCTGTCTAGGCCGGCACTCATTTCGCGCAGTGAAGAAAACTCGTTCATGAAAATGCTCTATTCGACAACGCGAGGGACCAAATAATACTGGTCTAACGTGGAAGGGGCGCCGCTCTGAAAGTGCATAGGGTTCGGACTTTCTGTCACTACGTCACAACGCAGCCTGGCGGTGGAGTCCAGGGGATGTGACAGCGGTTCAACGCCCTGGGTATCTACTGCCTGCATGATGTTTATCATTGCGATAATGGCACGCAGGTCTGAGGCAATTTGTGTGCTCGCATCGTCCCCAATGGCGAGTCTTGCAAGTCCGGCGAGATGGCCCACGTCAACGGAGGTGCCCTCATGTTGAGGATGATCGGGTGCTTCTTGTGACATTGAAATGCGTTGGTAATTAAGTCGGCGCATTGTAAACCGGTTGATTTAGGAATGCTGTTGTCCCTTTGATGTCATGCGGCTGCGGCGATCGCTAAATTGTGTTCAAAGTGGCGCGGGCTATTTACAAAGTAAGGTTATCTTAACCGTGCTTTTCGAATGTCATATGCCTATGATTGCGCTTTACTTTTTCGGAGGCTAGGCCTCGATGCTAAAGAATTTCCGCGGTCTCTTCTCGCGTGACCTCTCAATCGATCTGGGCACCGCCAATACGTTAATTTACATTCGCGAAGAAGGGATCGTTCTGGACGAGCCCTCCGTGGTCGCGCTGCGCCAGCAGGGAAATCAACGCAGCGTCGCAGCAGTAGGGTTAGATGCCAAGCGTATGCTGGGGCGAACACCTGGGAATATCACAGCGATACGTCCATTAAAAGACGGAGTGATCGCCGACTTTTTGGTGACGGAAAAAATGCTCACCTACTTCATCGCCAAAGTGCATGAAAACTCCTTCATCCGACCCAGTCCTCGGGTGTTGATTTGTGTGCCATGCAAATCCACCGAAGTTGAGCGACGCGCTATTCGCGAAAGCGCGCTCTCTGCCGGTGCTCGTGATGTGCGATTAGTAGAAGAACCTATGGCCGCGGCTATTGGTGCAGGCCTGCCGGTGCACGAAGCCGTGGGCACCATGGTCGTCGATATCGGTGGCGGCACTACGGAAATCGCGATCATCTCGCTCAACGGTGTGGTGTTTTCAGATTCGGTGCGAGTGGGTGGCGATCGTTTCGACGAGTCCATTGTTGCCTATGTGCGTCGCACTCAAGGCAGTTTGATTGGTGAAGCTACAGCTGAACGAATCAAGCAGGAGGTAGGGGCGGCTTATCCGCAGAAGGATATTCGAGAGATTGACGTACGTGGTCGTAACTTGGCAGAGGGTATTCCTAGCAGCTTTACCCTCGACAGCAACGAAGTACTCGAGGCACTGCAGGAGCCGCTTTCTGTCATCGTGCAGGCAGTAAAGTCAGCGTTGGAGCAATGTCCGCCAGAGTTAGCGGCAGATATTGCTGAAACGGGTATGGTGCTCACCGGTGGCGGCGCACTGCTGCGCGATCTCGATGTATTGCTGGCAGAAGAAACCGGCTTGCCGGTAATTATCGCCGACGATCCCTTGACCTGTGTTGCCAGGGGTGGGGGAAAAGCGCTTGAGTTAATGGATCAATCTGGCAATGCCGACCTGCTCTCGACTTCTTGAGGCAATGACACCGTTGCGTTGCGAACTGCGACAATCTCCGCAGGCGCGGGAGAAGTAGGATAAAAACGCTCTTCGCCAAACGGCCCGGTGCTGGATACCTCTTGGTGACTTTGCTGGCGATATCTGGTGCCTTGGTTTGGTTAGATAGCAGCGGACGTAGGCTTGTGCAGAGCGGCAGCGTTGATCGACTAGACGGAACTGCTAATGTTTTGTGGCAGATTCGAGGCTCAGCCCTATCGCTGGCTTCGCCAGTCTACTTGATCGCCAAGGCACCCTACGCCTTGTACGGCTTAGTGTCTGACATTTCTTCTGACCGACAGTCATTATTGCAGCAGCG
>JAYYHB010000282.1:0-2932 GCA_036157095.1 Pseudomonadota bacterium | reverse complement strand
TATCCACCTCTTAAAAGGTGAGTTCCACAGCGACCTCCAGTGGCAGCGAGACTACGATCCTAGTTTGCCGCCGGTTCAGGGCGGTAAGGATCAGCTGATCCAAGCGATTTTGAATATCGC
Organism: Pseudomonadota bacterium; assembly: GCA_036157095.1. Classification (GTDB taxonomy): domain Bacteria; phylum Pseudomonadota; class Gammaproteobacteria; order Pseudomonadales; family Azotimanducaceae; genus UBA4421. The sequence goes on along the minus strand of JAYYHB010000282.1, from coordinate 2,812 downwards.
CCGCAACGCCTGTCAGGCGCTGCAGCAAACCAAACGCGCGCGCGTCGTTTTTAAGACCCGCGTCGTCCGCCAATTCACCATTGGGTCGGTGCGCCACAGGCAAATTATGCACCTGAGTATTACCGACAACGGCCCCGGCATTCCGGAAGATCTTATCGACCGAATATTCTTTCCTATGATCAGCGGTCGCAATGAGGGCTCTGGATTAGGTCTTTCCATCTCTCAGAATATTGTTGGCCAGCACGGGGGAACCCTGCAGGTCGGCAGCCGCCCAGGCAACACGGAATTTTCCGTCTATCTGCCCTTCAGCGGTCCGAACCAACCCAGCGAGGCAAAAGAATTAATATGAACCAGCACGTTTGGGTAATTGATGATGACAGCGCAATTCGTTGGGTTCTGGACAGAGCGCTCAGCCAAGCCGGCATACCGAGAACCGCATTCAACACGGCAGATCAAGCTCTTCATCATTTAGGTAATGAATCACCCCTCGCCATCATCACAGATATACGCATGCCGGGAATGTCCGGACTAGAGTTTTTGCGCCAGGTCAAAGAAGCGCATCATCAAGTTCCCATCATTGTAATGACAGCCCACTCAGATCTACAAAGCGCTGTCACCAGTTTCGAACGAGGCGCCTTTGAGTATTTGCCCAAGCCCTTCGATGTTGATGAAGCCGTTGCCGTTGTGAGACGAGCCATCGCGCAAACCGAAGAGGTCAAAAGTGTTTCCATTCCAGAGGCAACAGGTTCTACGGAGATCATCGGTCGAGCGCCCGCCATGCAGGAAGTTTTTCGCGCAATCGGTCGACTATCCTCCTCCAACGTTTCGGTATTGATCAACGGCCCGTCGGGCTCGGGTAAGGAGTTGGTTGCTCGCGCGCTGCACCGTCACTCGCCTAGACAAAGCGAACCCTTCGTTGCGTTGAATGTTGCGGCTATACCCAGCGACCTAATTGAGAGTGAGCTTTTCGGTCACGAAAAGGGCGCGTTTACTGGAGCAGCCCAACGACGCGTTGGCCGCTTCGAACAAGCCGATGGCGGCACCCTGTTTTTGGATGAAATTGGCGATATGCCAGCCTCTGCCCAGACCAGATTACTGCGCGTGCTAGCAGAAAACGAATTTTATCGCGTTGGCGGCCACCATTCCGTCGGCATCGACGTGCGAATCGTGGCTGCAACGCATCAAAATCTTGAGCGCCTTGTCGAGCAAGGCACCTTTCGTGAGGACCTTTTTCATCGCCTCAACGTCATTCGCGTCCATGTACCCAGTCTGTCGGAACGACGCGAAGATATACCCTTACTCGCTAAACACTTTCTTGATGCTGCTGCCATAGAGCTCGGCGACGAGCCAAAGATTTTGGACGCCGCTACGGCAGAGTACCTTAGCCTGCTGCCATGGCCAGGCAATGTTCGCCAGCTTGAAAATACCTGCCGCTGGCTGCAGGTAATGGCCAGCTCTCGAACCATTTTGATCGAAGATCTGCCGCCTGAACTGCAGCAAAGCGAAACGAGTACAGAACAAGGCAGCTGGGAAACCGGGTTAGAACTTTGGGCGAATCAACAACTAGAGAAGTGGCCTACCATGGCGCTATTGGATACCGCAATGCCTAAATTTGAGCGGGTAATGATCAATGCAGCCCTGCGCAAATCTGGTGGTAGAAAGAAAGACGCCGCTGAGCTACTTGGCTGGGGTCGAAACACGCTAACCCGTAAAATGCAGGAACTCAAGCTGTAGCGCGTTATCATGCACGTGGTGCTTTACCAGCCAGAGATCCCACCCAATACCGGCAACATTATCCGTATTTGTGCGAATACCGGCGCTAACCTGCACTTAATTCGCCCACTGGGATTTGACTGGGACGATAAACGTATGCGACGCGCGGGATTGGACTATCACGACTTTGCCTGTGTCAGCTTGCACGACAATCTCGCGGCATGCCAGCAGCAGCTTCACACCAACCGCTGGTTTGCGATGACCACGAAAAGCAGCCGAAATTTTGCCGAGGCGGCTTTTAACAGGCAAGACGCCCTTTTGTTTGGACCCGAGACCCAGGGCCTACCCGATGAGTTGTTGGCCCGCTGGCCTGAAGATCGTAAGCTGCGCATCCCCATGCAGGCATCCAGTCGAAGCATTAATCTGGCTAACTCCGTCGCCATAACTCTCTACGAGGCATGGCGGCAGCGTGGTTACGACGGAATACTTTAGGCGCATTTACCGCTTCGCTTCAGCAAGCATAGATCATCATGTGGCTAATGCGTTGTAGGCGCCGGAGCCTCATTCTGCTGTTGCTGTCGTTCCTGCATGGCCTGAACATAGAGTGCTTCGAAATTGACCTGCGCAAGCTGGATTGGGGGAAAGCCGCCTTTCACAATTAAGTTATCGAGGCTTTCACGCGCATAAGGGAACAGCGTAGTCGGACATGAGATTCCCACCACTTGGCTGAGCTGTGCTGGATCGGCGTTTTTGACGAAAAAAATGCCCGCCTGCTGTACTTCAACCAAGAAGCCCAAATAGTCCTCCTCGACGTTGGCGCGTACCGTAATGGTCAGCAATACCTCATGCCGATCATCCGGCAAGGGGGCGGAACGGGTATTAATATCAATTGAAAGATTCGGCTGCCACTGCCGGGTAAAAACCCCCGGCGAATTCGGTGATTCGAAAGACGCATCTTTGAGATAAATCTTCTCAATGCGCAGCTGCACCTGCTGTTCGTCCGCCGTCCCCTCACCCTGTTGCGCTTGCTCTGATTGAGGCGCGTTCTGATTTTCGTCCGTCATGATTTTACCACCGGTAAGTTTTGCGCCCGCCATTC
>JAYYHB010000281.1:0-2857 GCA_036157095.1 Pseudomonadota bacterium | reverse complement strand
GGCAGGTGTTGCTCGTGAGCTGCCAGTGTTTGAGTATGCGGCGCGGCAGGTGAAGCAGGCGGTTGTGGGCACCGGGAGGGCTAATAAAGAGCAGGTGGCTCATATGGTGCGAGTCTTGCTGCAGTTGCCTGGTACTCCCAAGGCAGATGCGGCAGACGCCCTTGCGATTGCTCTGTGCCACGTCAATACTGCGGCGCTAAGCGAAACCTGACGATAACCGAAGGGCTCCTCATTTGATTGGCAGGCTGACCGGAAACCTCGCCTTAATAGAAGGCAATTTACTGCTGCTGGATGTTGCGGGGGTTGGCTATGAAGTGGAGGTGAGCGCATCGGTGCTGGCATCGAGTCCTCAAATCGGCGCATCAATGACACTGTTTACTCACTTTGTCGTTCGTGAAGAAGCTCAGCTGCTGTTTGGTTTTGCCGACCAAGGAGAGCGTGATTTGTTTCGAACCTACATCCGCATCAACGGCGTTGGACCCAAAATGGCCTTGGCGCTGATCAGTACGATCAACCCCGCTACTCTCGTTAGCGCGGTTCAGGCCAATGAGGTAGGGGTTCTGACGAAGGTGCCGGGTGTCGGTAAAAAAACCGCCGAGCGACTGATTGTGGAACTCAAGTCTCGGCTCGATGACCTGATGCCTGACGGCATTTTGTCGGTGGTCAGTGCCGTCGGCTCTGCGGATTCTGTGGCCGGCCGAGAAGCCGAGGATGCGCTGATCGCACTAGGCTACAAACCCAACCAAGCGGCCGAGGCGGTGCATCGGGCGCGGCAAGCACTCGCAGACGAATCCGCAGGTACAGAACAACTCGTAACCTGGGTACTGCGTAGCATGGGGAGGGCGAGCTAGTGGCGATACAGCCAGATCGGTTCGTCTCAGGTGTTCAAGACAGCAGCGACGCCCGGCTTGATCGCGCCTTACGGCCGCTGCGGCTTGATGAATACATTGGCCAAAATAGTGTCAAAAAGCAGATGTCCATTTTTATCGAGGCCGCGAAAAATCGTCGCGAAGCACTGGACCATACGCTGATATTTGGCCCGCCAGGTCTCGGTAAAACTACCCTTGCAAATATCATGGCGAAGGAGATGGGCGCAGCGCTTAAAACCACCTCGGGGCCAGTGCTTGAAAAAGCCGGTGACTTGGCTGCCATGTTGAGCAATCTCGACGCTGGTGATGTGCTTTTTATAGACGAGATTCACCGCCTGAGTCCCGTGGTGGAGGAAATCCTCTATCCGGCTATGGAAGATTTTCAGCTCGACATAATGATTGGCGAGGGTCCTGCTGCTCGCTCGCTGAAGCTAGAACTGCAGCCTTTTACGCTTGTGGGTGCAACGACGCGAGCGGGACTATTAACCAGTCCGCTCCGCGATCGCTTTGGCATTGTGCAGCGCCTGGAGTTCTACAGCGTCGCGGAGCTGGCGGAGATTGTGACGCGCTCCGCCAACAAGCTAGATCTGCCGATTGAAAAAGAAGGCGCAGCGGAAATCTCGCGTCGCTCTCGTGGCACGCCTCGTATTAGTAACCGGCTGCTTAGGCGGGTTCGCGACGTGGCAGAAGTTAAGGGCAATGGTGTGGTCAGCGCGGCGCTAGCCGACGAAGCGCTCAATCTGCTCAATGTCGATAAGCAGGGGTTTGACGCCATGGATCGAAGATTGCTGCTCTCCATCGTTGACCGTTTTGGGGGCGGGCCTGTGGGTCTCGACGCGCTAGCCGCCTCCATCAGCGAGGAGCGCGGCACTATTGAAGATGTTTTGGAGCCCTACCTGATTCAACAGGGCTATCTGTTGCGCACGCCAAGAGGTCGCGTGGCCACGGAGAAAACTTATCTGCATTTTGGATTGCCAGCGCCGATGCGGGAAAATGAGGCAGTGGCGCAGCAAGGTCATCAACAGGGCGCCATCAACTTTATCGAAACTGATGCAGAAAACTCAGATTGATTTCCGAGCCTAGGGAAGCCACATGAACCAACCTCTATCCGTTTATGAACTGATCGCAAACGCCAGTCTCCTGGTTCAGGGCGTCATGGCGATACTGGTTCTCGCGTCAGTCGTGAGCTGGATGATGATCCTGCAGCGCTGGAGCCTACTGCGCCGAGCAAAACAGGAGATCGATGCCTTCGAAGATCATTTCTGGTCGGGTATCGATCTGCGCGGTTTGTATCAGGACCTATCGCAGGAAGAGCAGTTGAACGGTATCGAAGAAATATTCGTCGCCGGCTTTCGCGAATACACGCGTTTGTCTGAGCAACCTGGGGTCGATGCTGAAGCGATCATGCAGGGTACTCAGCGTGCAATGCGTGTGATGCTGATGCGCGAGGAAGCGCGGCTTGAAACCCATTTGCCCTTTCTTGCCACGGTGGGCTCCACCAGCCCGTACATCGGCTTGTTCGGCACGGTATGGGGCATTATGAATTCTTTCCGGTCGCTGGCTAACATGACGCAAGCAACTCTGGCCTCCGTCGCCCCCGGTATTTCTGAGGCGCTTATCGCCACGGCGATGGGACTGTTTGCAGCAATTCCTGCCGTCATAGGCTACAACCGTTTTTCAGCTAACGTTGATGTACTCATGAAACGCTATGAAGGGTTCTGCGATGAGGTTACGGCGATAATGCATCGCGCAGTTCACGCACGTCCTGGTAACAGTGAAGGTATCTAGCAGATGAGTCGCCGCAAGCCTGTTTCCGAAATCAACGTGGTGCCCTACATCGATGTGATGTTGGTGCTTCTGGTGATATTCATGGCGACAGCTCCTCTGTTGACCCAGGGGGTTCAAGTCGATCTTCCACAAGCGCCGTCCAAGGCCATTGATACTGAGGAACCGGATCCCCTCGTGGTGTCTATGCGTGGCGACGGCGC
>JAYYHB010000280.1:0-3083 GCA_036157095.1 Pseudomonadota bacterium | reverse complement strand
CTGGACTGCTGTAGGTGAAATGTTCCTACGTGAACTCGTCGCTGGCCCTGACTCGAATGTGAGTGCCTTTTTCGGGGTCTCCTCAATTACAGACCGCGCAGCCTAGACAGTGAAACCGCTGGCGATGCGGGAGCACAGCGCACTTGCGCACCTTGGTTCTACCCATGGCACCGAGGCGTTTGAGGCACGAATCGCGTTCTAGTGCCGACAATTGCGGAGATAGTCCTAGAGAAAGTTTAGACTTCGATTCGCGCCACTCTGCATTTCATTTTGGAAGCTTTGGCGGCCCCTTGAACGTAGAACGGTGTGTTTATACGTACCCGTTCTGCTGGAATGGATAGCGTTAACCCCGAGCCAGACGCCAAGGTCTCAGAGAAAGCATCAACTGAACATAACTTTGGAGTGACTTTAAGCTCTTCCCCACTCTTAGTGATTAAAACCAATTTTTCTTGAGCATACCCCCAGCTTTCGACGTCGCCGGTCTTGATGATCGTGTCCGCATGAGCGATTAGGTTCCCGAATATGAGAACCGCAGTAATCAATAACTTCATCATTTTCCCCTCTACTCGATCGCATGTAACAATTTTATGACACGCTACTTATCGTCACATCTTTGCAATATTTAAAGTGTAGACGCAAGAAGCGAGGTAAAGCAAAGCCTACTCGCAAATTGGGCGGCTCGATCGATTTCCTAAACTATTTCAAGAGTTACAAGCTGGTGGGTTTCAATTGTGATTAAACGAGTAGCGATTAACGGCTTCGGTAGAATTGGCAGGATGGCGATGCGTGCTGCTCATAAAACTAAAAGCGTAAGCGTCATGCACGTTAATGAGGTCGCAGGAGACGCCGAATCAGCGGCTCATTTGCTCGAATTTGACTCCGTTCAAGGTCGGTGGGATGTGCCCGTGCGGTCAGCAGGTGACGCCATCTTCGTGGACAACAACAAACTGTCATACACCTCAAATCGCGGTCTGGAAGAAACGCACTGGCAAGATCTAGGTATTGATATTGTGCTGGATTGCACGGGTAAGTTTAAATCAAGCGAAGCGCTACAACCCTATCTGGAAGCTGGTGTTGCTAATGTCGTGGTTTCCGCGCCCATCAAGCAGGACGTTCTCAATGTCGTTGTAGGCGTCAATGACCATCTGTATGCACCGCGGCGAGATCGGTTGGTTACAGCAGCATCTTGTACTACAAATTGCATTGCCCCAGTTATCAAAGTGCTGCATGAGCAGTTCACAATCCGTCACGGATCAATTACTACTATCCATGACATTACCAACACTCAGAACGTTTTAGACGCTTTTCATAAGGACCCCCGTCGCGCGCGCGCTAGCGGATTGTCTTTAATTCCCACCACTACCGGCTCTGCGACGACTATTGCCGATATTTTTCCCGATCTTCGCGGCAAAATAGACGGTATTGCAGTGCGCGTACCACTCGCCAACGCCTCGCTTGCGGATTGTGTGTTTGAATTGGAAAAAAACGTCACGGTTGATGAGATTAATCAAACACTGAAACGCGCGTCTGAAGGGTCTTTACGGGGCATCCTAGGCGTCGAGGAGCGTCCTCTCGTTTCCGCGGACTACCGCGGCGATACGCGGTCGGGAATTGTGGATGCCCAATCGACTCTCGTTGTCGATGGTCATCACGTAAAAGTTCTGCTGTGGTATGACAACGAAATTGGCTATGTCCAACGCATGATAGAATTGGTCGATAAAGCCGCTTCTGCCAATTAGCCGTGAAGCAATATGCCTTAATCACGGGTAGCTATTGGGTATTTACGCTTACCGATGGCGCTCTGCGCATGCTCGTCGTCCTATACTTCCACGAGCTCGGCTATAGCCCTTTGGATATCGCTTTTCTTTTTCTGTTTTTCGTATTTTTTGGGATTATCACAAATCTATTTGGTGGTTGGCTGGCTGCTAGAATGGGCCTTTCTGCCACAATAATTTCCGGTCTTTTTCTTCAGACCTTCGCTCTCGGTATGTTGTTGGTTGATAGCAGTTATCTAACGGTAGCCTACGTTATGGCAGCCCAGGCTTTGTCGGGTGTTGCAAAAGACTTGAACAAGTTGGGCGCAAAAAGCAGCGTTAAATTGGTCGCGGGAGATAATCAAACTAAGCTTTACCGCTGGGTCGCTTGGTTAACAGGATCTAAGAACGCACTCAAAGGCATTGGTTTCTTTGCGGGCGGCGCAGGGTTGGCGACAATTGGCTTCACTGCGTCCGTCATTACCATGGCTCTTTGCGTCGGTGTCGTTGGCGCATTCGCTTTGGTGCTATTAGACACGAACCTGGGCAAAGCCTCCTTTAAGCCGAAATTTTCTGAACTTTTATCGAAAAGTCGTCAAATCAATCTGCTATCTGCTGCTCGTCTTTTTCTGTTTGCCGCCCGAGACGTTTGGTTTGTGGTCGCCTTGCCAGTATTTCTTCAACTTGAAATGGGCTGGTCAAGCATATCCGTGGGCACTTTTTTAGCCGCTTGGGTTATTGGCTACGGTTTGGTTCAGGCTATTGCTCCGAAGATTACGAATATCGTGCAGAAGGGCGTACCGGATGGGCGAGCGGCGCTACTATGGGGCCTTCCGCTCGTGATTGTGCCTGTGGCCATGGTAGTCGGTCTGCAACAAAGATCTGATCCAACAACTGTTATCGTGTTCGGCCTAGCGTGCTTTGCTCTGGTTTTCGCCATGAACTCAGCGTTGCACTCGTTTTTGATCACGTCATATGCCAACTCGGATGGAGTGTCACTTGACGTCGGCTTTTACTACACGGCCAATGCAGTCGGCCGTTTGCTTGGCACTGTCTGCTCGGGGTGGATTTATCAGGCTCATGGTTTAGCAGCATGCCTGAGTGTTTCCGCTCTCTTCTTGGCCTTAGTTCTATTGATTTCGCTTCGGCTACCACGGCATGCAAAATAAAGATGTAGCGAAGCGCTCGATCATCAGCTGAAGTTTAATGTCACACTGAAGTCATATTTCGATAGTTCACTCTTACTTTTTAGCGCCCACGCGATCTCCTAAAAAGTGACGAGAGTTTATGTCCGCTAACATTCTAATTGTCGAAGATTCCCCTGAAATT
>JAYYHB010000279.1:0-4812 GCA_036157095.1 Pseudomonadota bacterium | reverse complement strand
CGGCGTTAAAGACCCACAAATCCTCCATGGATCCGCCGCCGCGGGTCAGTAAGATAATATCAGGAGTCAGGTCTGCTGCACGCTGCAGGCCTTCTAGGATATCTGCTTCAGCCTCGGAGCCCTGAACCGTCGTCGGCACGACGGTGACATCTAGCGCGGGATAGCGTCTTTGCCAGACAGACAGAACATCCTTGAGCGCCGCGCCGGTAGGCGATGTTACAACGGCGACATGCGCAGGAATGTCAGGAAGGGCACGCTTGCGCGCTGAGTCGAACAGGCCTTCCGCATCGAGCTGGCGCTTCAGCGCCTCAAAGGCGGCTCGCAGAGCACCTTCGCCAGCTGGTTCCATATGTTCGACAATGATCTGGAATTCGCCGCGACTTTCGTAAAGGCTAACCCGACCTCTCAGCAGGACTTGTTGTCCGTTGGCAGGCTGCAGGCGTGCGCGGCGGTTGGCATTGGCAAACATGGCGCAGCGCACTTGGGCTTTGGGGTCTTTGAGGGTGAAATACCAGTGACCCGAGCTGGGTCGAGCAAAGCTCGAGAGTTCACCGCTTACCCAGATCTGGTTAAAGCGCTTCTCAATGGTCATGCGCGCTTGTCGGTTCAAGTCAGTGACGGATAGCACCCGTCTCTCATCGGCAGTTATCCCCGCGGATGCGGTGTTGGCATTTGACGAGAAAAGATCAGTCATGAAATGGGAATAAAGCAGCCATGTAGCGATCATTCCGCGTTTGGCCTGGTTTGACAACTGCCAAGTCCAGGGCGCAGATTTGACCCGAAGACACAACGTCTAGAAATTTCTACCGAGGTGCCCGGCATCTGGTTTTACATCTCGCAAGCCCATCGCTAAAATATCGGCTTTGCGGGTCACTTAATGCTGCGAATTGCCAACGAAGCGCTTACCTTTGATGACGTGCTACTGCTGCCTGCTTTTTCTAATATTCTCCCATCCCATGTGACGCTGAAATCTCAGCTGACCAAAAATATCCTGCTTAATATTCCGCTCCTTTCCTCCGCTATGGACACCGTCACCGAGGCGCGACTGGCCATTGCAATTGCTCAAGAGGGCGGCATCGGCATCGTGCACAAGAATATGACGATAGAGCAGCAGGCCCGCGAAGTGCGCGCGGTGAAGAAATATGAATCCGGGATAATTCGTGACCCGGTGACCATCGGACCTGAAGCAACGCTGCAAGATCTTTACGCGCTCACACAAGAACACGGGATATCCGGTGTACCAGTCGTCAGCCAAGGAAGGTTGGCGGGTATTATTACCAGCCGTGACTTACGTTTTGAACGTCGCACAGACGCAGTGGTCAAAGATGTTATGACGCCCCGTGATCGCCTCGTTACGGCACTCGAGGGATCGGACTTCGATTACGTAACGTCGTTGTTACATAGCCACAAAATCGAAAAAGTTCTCTTAGTGAATCAAGCTAACGAACTCACCGGCATGATTACCGTGAAGGACATCGTCAAGGCTCAGGCCTTTCCGATGGCCTGCAAGGACGCTCATGGACAGCTGCGCGTGGGTGCAAGCGTTGGCACCAGTGATGAGACCCAAGATCGCGTTGCGGCCCTAGTTGACGCCGGTGTTGATGTGGTCGTGGTGGATACCGCCCATGGTCACAGCCAAGGTGTGCTGGATCAGGTGGATTGGATTAAAAAACATTATCCGAGCCTGGACGTCATTGGCGGCAATGTCGCAACCGCTGCAGGCGCCCAAGCCCTAATCGAGGCGGGAGTCGATGCTGTAAAAGTCGGTATCGGTCCCGGTTCCATTTGTACGACTCGAATTGTCGCCGGTGTGGGTGTGCCACAAATTACAGCCATTTCAGAGGCAGCCAGCGTTGCGAGAGCTGCAGGGATTCCCATTATCGCCGATGGCGGCATTCGCTATTCCGGTGATATCGCCAAGGCAGTTGTCGCGGGTGCCAGCGCAATCATGATCGGCAGCCTATTTGCCGGCTCTGACGAATCACCAGGCGAAGTAGAGCTGTTTCAGGGCCGCACCTACAAATCATATCGCGGCATGGGTTCGTTGGGGGCTATGGCCCAGCGAAATGGCTCCAGTGATCGCTACTTTCAAGAGGTGGAGGGTGATGGTCGAAAGCTCGTACCGGAAGGGGTCGAGGGACGTGTCGCCTATAAGGGGCCGTTACACCCCATTGTGCATCAGCTTATGGGTGGCCTTCGCGCCTCCATGGGATATACCGGCAGCATTGATATTGAAACCATGCGCACCCAACCAAAGTTCGTCAGGGTCAGCAGTGCAGCTATGGTTGAGTCTCATGTGCATGACGTATCGATCACACGAGAAGCACCAAATTATCCCGTGAGCTAGGCGCCTCGGAGGACTTTAGTAAGGCCGGTGCCTGTACTGTTCAGTTAGCACTCGCCGGTGACGGCAAACATAAAAAGGAAGTCAGCTCATGCAGAGCGCGTTAAGAGATATTCACGCCCAGCGGCTGCTGATCCTAGACTTCGGCTCTCAATACACCCAGCTAATCGCCAGACGAGTGCGCGAATGGGGGGTGTACTGCGAGATCTATCCGTTCGATATCAGTGATGAAGACATCGGCACTTTTTCCCCTGCGGGAGTCATTTTGTCCGGTGGGCCAGAGACCGTTACTGAAGGTGCTACCCCACGCATACCCGAAAGCATCTTCTCGCTTGATGTCCCAGTACTCGGCATCTGCTATGGGCTTCAGGCCATGGCGGCACAGCTAGGAGGTGAGGTAGTGGCATCAAATCTCAGGGAGTTTGGCCACGCGCAAATTCAAGCCGAGCAAAACAGCATGTTGCTCGAGTCGGTGTTTGATGACGTTCGACAGGCAAGCGTATGGATGAGTCACGGTGACAAAGTTTCTGCGCTGCCGGAAGGCTTCGTGTGCACCGCCAGCTCGTCGAATGCGCCCTTCGCCGCAATCGAAAACCCTGAACGACGCCTTTTTGGGGTGCAGTTCCACCCGGAGGTAACCCACACCGATAAGGGTGAAGCACTGATAGGGCGGTTTGCTCGCGATTTGTGTGGCTGCCAAGGGGACTGGACGCCGGCTAATATCGTCGAGCATGCCATCGGCTCCATACGTGAGCAGGTGGGCGAGGACAAAGTTGTGCTGGGGTTATCTGGAGGTGTTGATTCATCTGTCGTCGCCGCTTTGCTGACCAAAGCTATTGGCGAACAATTGACCTGCATCTTTGTCGATAATGGCCTGCTGCGAAAAAACGAGAGCGAAGAGGTGTGCGCGGCATTCTCTGGCGCCATGGGTGATGGCACGCTGGACAAGCTCAACATCATCACCGTGAATGCTCAGGTCGACTTCCTCGACAAGCTGTCAGGGGTCGAAGACCCCGAGGCTAAGCGCAAAATCATTGGCGCCACATTTATCGACGTATTTGACCGAGAGGCCTCGGCCCTCCAAGGCGTGAATTGGTTGGCACAGGGCACCATCTATCCAGACGTGATCGAATCTGCCGCCTCAAAGTACGGCAAAGCCCACGTGATCAAATCCCACCACAACGTGGGTGGTCTGCCTGCGTCTATGACGCTGAAGCTGGTGGAGCCATTGCGAGAACTTTTCAAAGACGAAGTTCGGAAAATAGGCCTACACCTGGGCCTGCCGAAATCCCTAATATTTCGTCACCCATTTCCAGGCCCGGGGCTTGGTGTGCGCATACTAGGCGAGATCAGACCTAGCTATGCGGATGTGCTTCGTGAGGCCGACGCGATTTTTATACAAGAGCTTCGTGATGCCGACCTGTACCACCAAGTCTCACAAGCCTTTGCCGTGTACTTGCCCGTAAAGTCCGTGGGCGTAGTCGGCGATGCCCGTCGATATGAGCACGTGATCGCGCTGAGGGCGGTGGAGACCATTGATTTTATGACTGCCCGATGGGCGCGTTTGCCTTATGAATTTATTGAGCACGTGTCGAACCGCATTATTAATGAGATAGCGGCTGTTTCGAGGGTGGTATACGACGTCTCTAGTAAACCCCCGGCCACAATTGAGTGGGAGTGAAGAGAAAATATCTGGACTGCTTCTGTAACATCGGGACTTACATGGAAAATAAATACGTTTATTACATAATTTTTATCGCCTCTTTTTTGCTGTTTCCCATAGTCCAAGATTACATAAGACCAAATTATGATGGTGCTAATGAAGTACTCATTTATCTTCTTGGAGTTGCTCCAAATTTTCTGCCAGGAATTGGATTGCCTGCTCTGTTATGTGTAGTGATTCCAGAATTATCCAAACCTAATTCATCTTTATTCAAAAATAGACTCTATTGGTCAGTAGGAATCTCAATATCTGGATTAATTGCTAATGAGTTCATTACAATTTTTACACCCGGAAGAGGTGTCTTTGATTGGAATGACGTTCTATGGACGTTAATTGGCGCCGGTTTTTTTGTGCTGATTTACAAGAGATTAAATCGAACAATTTAGTATTTTTGTAGTGCGTGGGAAGGTCTTTCACAGCGTAAAAAAGATACAGGTTAATAGAGGGTTATTTGAGGTTAGGGACTAAGTCTTTGTTTCACACTTGTTTCACACATCGTTGAAACTCAACAATCACAACATTGCCAAAATAGAGTGGGCATGGTTGGGCGATGGCAAGGACTGGCGGAACAGCGCACTAGCGATCACGTTTGTGTTTATCATAATGGGAGTACTCTGGTATCTGACTGGAAAGCCGCCATAGTGTACGCGCGACGCTAAGCACTTGTCCTCATGCGAGCAGTACTACCCCAAGACTTATCGTTCAAGAGGAGACTGACAACGAGCGGCCAAAGTAACGCCTGTTT
>JAYYHB010000278.1:0-5663 GCA_036157095.1 Pseudomonadota bacterium | reverse complement strand
GAGGCACGACGTTACAGACCATAAGTTCGCGATGATTGGGGTTTATGTTGGCGGCATTTTAGTCGCTGGCCTGTTTACCTTAGCTCCCGGCCGCTATATCCATCAGCTGATTTTTACCTAGCTCAGCAGCTACAAACTAAGGAATAACGCGTGCGATCGAGTGCAAACGGAAGGCTTACCGGAGTAGGCTTCTAACCCTATACTCACACGAACAAAGAGACACGTACCTTGGAGAGAGCGATGAATGAGCAAACCAATCCCCAAAAATTTGAGACCTTTGATCTCACCTTCGAGAACAATATTGCCCGTATCTGTTTGAATCGTCCGGAAAAGCGCAACAGCATGATTCCATCCTTCTGGGAGGACTTGCCAAAGGTAGTGCGTGACATCGACAGTAGCTCGCTAGCACGCGTCATTGTGCTCTCCTCCAGCGGTCCGGTATTTACCGCTGGCATGGATCTCAATGCATTTGCGCCGAAAGGCAATATGAGTGCCGACGAAGCGAAGCGGGAGCGCATTCGCCATGGCGCCGCATTTTATGACGCCGTACGAAAGACTCAGGACGCCTTCAATGCCTTAGAGGCCTGCCGCATACCTGTACTGGCTGCGATACAGGGCGGCTGCGTTGGCGGCGGTCTCGATATGGTGACGGCTTGCGATATGCGCTACTGCACACAGGACGCCTTCTTCACGATTTTTGAGATTAACATCGGCATGACCGCGGACGTGGGCACCTTCCCTCGCCTTGTGCAGCAAATACCCGAAGGTCTGGTGCGGGAACTCGCCTATACCGGACGACGCATGCCGGCTGACGAAGCCCTGAGTACGGGATTAGTGAATCGCGTCTTTGCCAACCAAGAAGAAATGCTGGCAGGCGTTATGGAGATTGCTGAAGAAATTGCTTCGAAGGCTCCGCTGGCTGTTTATGGATGCAAGCATTTGATCAACTACTCCAAGGACCATACGACCGCGGACACCCTGGATTACGTGGCGATTTGGAACGCATCATTTCTGCAAAACCAGGAAATGCAGGAAGCCATGATGGCGAACGCGGAAAAACGCTCCGGAGACTTCGTTACGTTACCAACGCGTCAGAAGAGCTTCGGCTCAAACTGAATGCGTTAAGTCTACAAAACCTTGGGAGGAGTGACGATGACGATTCAGCTACGACAGATTTGCTTGGTTGCGCGCGACCTTGAGCCGGTGATCGATGACCTGCGCAGTATTCTCGGCATTAACAGCTGCTACGTTGATCCAGGAGTCGGCAAATTTGGCCTTGAGAACAACTTGATGCCAATCGGACGAAATTTTCTGGAGGTGGTCGCCCCGATTCAAGAAAACACGGCGGGTGGCCGCTACTTAGATCGGCGCGGCGGAGACGGTGGTTACATGGTGATAACACAAGTTGATACGTTGGCGGAGCACCAGCGCCTGCGACAGTGCGCTATCGACAATGGTGTACGCGTGGCCCACGAACACTCCAGCAATCAATGGACATTGACTCAGCTGCACCCCGGCGATTTGAAGGCCGCGTTTCTCGAGCTGGAATACGATGCGGACGAAGATTTCAACGGACGCTGGAATCCGGTAGGCGGTACTGGCTGGGAGCATCAGGTTAAGCAGGACGTCACGCTGGACTTCGTTGGCGTGGAACTCCAAGGCGATGAACCAGAGGCGTTGGCAGATTTATGGGGCAGATGCACTGATTTGCCCGTTGAGCATGATGCTGAAGGTAATCCAACCATCGCCTTCAACAACGTCGTGCTGCGTTTCGTCGCGATCACCGATGGGCGCGGACCTGGTCTGGGAGGGCTCGACATCGCCGTGGCGGACCGGGAATATATTCTGCGCGAAGCCAAGGCCCGCAAGGCCTATGTTAGTGATGACCAGGTCAATGTCTGCGGCACGCGCTGGTACCTTAAAGAAGCCTAGCAGTCGGCGTGGTGCTCGCCGATAACGCGCTGATCAATCAGGCGCTGTATTTCGCTGTCGGTCAAGCCCAGTTGCCCTAATATGTCACGGCTGTGCTCTCCTAAATGCGGAGCTCTCCTTGGCTTGGCTCCTATCCCTTCATCCGAAAGGAAAGCAGGCTTAAGGTAGTGCAGATCACCGACATCGTGATTGTCAAATGTGCCGAGCAGTCCTGTCTTTGAAAGCTGCGGATCCGCAAGGACCTGGGAAAGTTCGTTGACCACCGCGCAAGGCACATCGATACGGCCGAGCTCTTCAAGCCACTGCGCGGTAGTGCGGCGCACCGCGACCAGAGCAATCAATTCATAGAGTTCATCAATGCGATTTGAACGTTCAGCGCCATTGCTGACCCACGCCTCACCTGCCAGAGATGTTTCGCCGACCAGTTCCAAAAATCGAATCCACTGGTTGGTGCTGTAGGGCATGATCGCCATATAACCGTCAGCAGTTTCGAAAGGCCGGCGGTGATTGGACATCAGCCGCTGATAGCCTATGTCCCCTTGTGATGGTGTCATCGTTCGACCAGCAAGGTGTTCAGACAAAATAAAACCTGCCATGGTTTCCAGCATGGGCACCTCGATACTCTGGCCCTCTCCGGTGCGCTCTCGATGTACAAGAGCTGCTGACACCGACATAGCTAAGTGCAATCCGACAACTTTGTCGCATAGTACGCTACGCACAAATTGCGGCGCGCCATCTGCATCTGCATTTAGAGCCGCAATGCCCGAGCGAGCCTGAATTATGTCGTCGTAGGCGGGGCTGTTAGCATCAGGGCCATGACTGGCAAACCCCGGAGACCAGCAGTAAACGAGATCGGGCTTAAAAAGCCTCAGTTGTTCATAGGCAATGCCTAGGGCAAGCGCGGATAGTCCCCTCATGTTATGAATCACTACGTCGGCATCTTCAACAAGCTGGGACAAAATCTTTTGCCCGGCGGCCTGCTTGAGGTCGATCGCGATACTGCGTTTATTGCGGTTAAAGTTTGCGAAACCCGCACCGATATCTGTGCTCGGGCCAGGCCGCACTGCACGAAAACCATCGCCGTCTAGTGGTTCGACCTTAATGACGTCGGCTCCAAAGTCGCCGAGAAACTGGCTGGCGTAGGGGCCAAGAACCACGGTGGTAAAGTCCACCACCTTGATTCCCTCGAGCAAGTTCAACACTGCGCTACTTAAATCTCGGTGCGTTAATCAAATTCTTTCTCTCCACTGGCGAAAAGTAGGTAAAAGACCATGCCGAACAGGGTTACGCCTGCAGTGACCTGGAACACAAGATCCCAAGAACCTGTGTATTCGAGAATGAGTCCAGTTACTGCTACCCCGACGATGCCGGGAATGGTACCAGCCGTATTAGTAATACCCATCAGCGTGCCAGCATGTCGGGGAGCAACATCCATATGATTGACGTTGAAACCACCAATTCCCGCAGCGCCGAAAAGCTTACCTAAACAGAGGATGCCGATGGCAGCCCAGACCGTCTCGACGGTCGTGACCAAAAAGAGGCAGATCGCCAATCCGCCGAAGGCTATGGTTTGCATAATCTTGCGGACCTTGGTGACACCCATGCCGCTGACAATCATGCGATCAGCAATATTGCCAGCTACGTTCAAACATAAGAATGAAGTGATATGAGGCAGCATGGCAATGTAGCCAATATCGCCGAAGGGCACTCCGAGTCCCTCATTCACATATTTGGGTAGCCAGGACAAGATGACATAGAGCGTCCAATTGTTGCAGAAATGCGCAACCAATATTGCCCACACCGCCTTGCTCCTCAAGAACTCTCGAATCGGCGGCGACTGTTGTTGTTCCGCAGCCTCGGAAAATCGGGCATTGGACTTAATAAAGTCCAGCTCTGCTGCGGATATTCGAGGGTGATCTTGCGGACGCGTGCTGACAATGTACTGCCACGCTGCGAACCACAAGACCCCGACCAAACCAAAAAGATAAAAGGCCCACTCCCACCCAAGGTAAGTGACGATAATTGGGGTAACCACCAACGCGAAGACAGTACCAATGGGAATGGCGCTGGCGTTGAAGGCGATAGCTTTCGCGGTTTCGCCAGTCGGAAACCAGCGGGTCACCAAGCTGTAGACCGAGGGGAAGGTTACTGCTTCGCCTAAGCCCATACCGATTCTGGCTAGGTAAAGCATCATCAAGCCGCCCATCGCCGCCCATGGCGTAATCAGAGTAAAGAGCGACCAAATCAACACACCCATACCCAGTACTATTTTTCCGCCATAGGTATCGGCCAGACGGCCACCGCCAATCTGCATCATCAAATAGCCGATATAAAACGACGATAAAATGTAGCCTTGGGTTTCTAGATTCCAGCCGTAGTCTTCAGCCATTGGAATAATGGCCACAGATATGTTCACCCGATCGATGTAGCAGACGAATGTCGCCGCAAAGCACATGGCGACGATCGAGTATCGAGTCCGCCAAAATCCTTCTTTCGTAGCATCAAGTTCGGCCATGGTTTCCTCTCCCTCGACTTATTAATCTCCCCATCAAGAACCTAACTCATCACAAAGCAATCTGTCGCCCCTCTGCGTCAGCCAGCGTGGGATCCTCGGATACAACCATTAGCGTTTTGCCAAAATTCTCGCCGCACAGCATTTGTGCGAAAACCTCTGGTGTATTTTCGAGACCGTGGCGCTTGTCTTCCAGATATTGCACCTCGCCGGCACGCACATAGGCCCCCATCTCCTCAAGAAAACGATCTTGATAGTCAGCGACGAAGTTACCGACAAAAAGGTCGTGCACGCTAACGCGGTTTCGCTCGAATACCGCGCTGCCAACCGCCCGCCACCGACTGCGAGGGTCTTGGCCATCGATATTGCCATATTGGGAAATCAGTCCACAAAGTGCGATTCGTGATTGATCATTGAGCAGTGGAAGAACCGCATCGAACACTGCGCCCCCAACGTTCTCAAAGTAGATATCGCAGCCGTCAGGGCACGCATACCGAAGCTCTTCACTGAAGCCGGCAGAACGATGCGAGACTACGGCATCAACGCCTATGGTTTTGAGATACTCAAGTTTTTCATTGGAGCCCGCTATAGCGACCACCCGGCAGCCGTAAATCCGGCCGAGTTGGCATACCACTTGGCCGACCCCACCGGATGCCGCAGACACCACTATGGTGTCTCCAGGCTTCGGTTCACACTGCACTACTAATCCCGCATAGGCGGTTAAACCTAGCATTCCCAAAATGCCAATTGCGGTAGAAATTGGCGCCAGTTGGGGATCAATTTTGCGCGGGGACATGTAGCCAAAAAAATCGACGTTCGCCCCGGTCAACCCGTAGGCCTGCCAACCATTGGTGTTGAATACGACGTCGCCGTCGACATAACCCTTCAAGCGGCTTCGTACGACTTGAGATACCGTTCGACCATGGCAGATATCGCCAGGCTGCTCTGCACCGCTACGTCGGCGGCCCCACTGGTAAGGATCCAGGGAAAGGTAGATGGTGCGGGTAAGCATTTGATCTGGACCGGGTTCCGGAATGATTTCAAACTGCCAGCGAAAGTCTTCCGCGACCGGCCAGCCTGCTGGCGGCTTTCTTGCCAATCGCCAAACTGCATTGGTCATAGACCATTACTCCCTGTCAACCCGACAATCATCCCTCGCCATGCCATCTAAAGCACCTCAGAGCTTCACGGGACTCATCGAGTATAGGCTAGAGAGCAA
>JAYYHB010000277.1:0-3573 GCA_036157095.1 Pseudomonadota bacterium | reverse complement strand
CAATCTCACCTGTTTTATGATTGGCGAGCGCATTGGCGAGTGGGTGCGTACCGAACCCGCGAGTTATGGCCTTTAGGACTGCTGTATTTGTTAGGAGACAACGATGAATAACCTGATTTTCCGGCAGGTACGGATCTTGGATGGCAGTGGTGGCGCGGAGTTTATCGGCGATGTCAGCGTGCGCGAGGGTCGTATAAACGAAGTTGGTGCGGTGACCGAGGGGCTCGCGCCAGGTGGCCGGGAAATTTCGGCTGAGGGAGCGGTGCTGTGTCCTGGCTTGATTGATACCCACGCCCATGACGACGGTGCTTTTTTTCGCCATCCTGGCATGGAGTTCAAGCTATCGCAGGGTGTGACCACTGTCGTCAGCGGAAATTGCGGATTTTCGGCGATTCCTGCCGACCCGAAGAAGGACTCCGTGGCTGCCAGCGGGGGAATATTGGCGGGTTTAGAGGGTAAATTCACTGACCTTGACGGCTATTACGCCGCTGTTCTGGCGCAGCAGCCTGCCATCAACAATATAATGCTAGTAGGTCACAACACCGTCCGTTCGCTGGTAATGGGGGACAGCAAGAGCGCCCCTAATGACCCGCAGCTTCAGGAGATGCAGCGTCATGTCACTCGCGCTCTGGAGCAGGGGGCCTGCGGTTTTTCCAGCGGTTTGATTTATCGTCCAGGTCGTTACAGCGATACCGCAGAAGTAACGGAACTGGCGAAAATGGCAGCACCCTTCGATGCCCTTTACACCACGCATATGCGTAATGAGGGTGATCGATTGTTGGAGGCGGTCGATGAAAGTCTGCAAATCGCGGCAGATAGCGGTGTGCATTTGCATATCTCCCATCATAAGGCAGCAGGCAAGGGTAACTGGGGCAAGGTGCGTGAGTCGCTGCAGCGTATCGATGCGGCGCTAAGCCAAGGTCAGCCGGTAACGCTTGACGTTTATCCCTATACCGCAGGCAGCGGTCGCATGATCGAGTACTTTAATCTTGATCGCGTCAGCGAAGAGTTAGCGGAAGTCGTTCGAATTGCGAGCTGCAAAGCCTTCAGAGAGTACGAAGGCCGAATGTTGGTTGATATCGCGGCCCAGGAGAATATTTCTCTTACGGATCTGGTGATCAAAATTCTTACTGCGCCGCTTGGTGATCGCACATTATGTATCCACTTCATCATTGATGAAGCGGACGTGGAGACGAACTTAGCCCATGCCGACATGATGGTAGGCAGCGACGGGATCCCAGATTTACGGGGCAAGCCTCATCCGCGCCTGTTCGGTACATTTCCTCGCGTACTTGGTCACTATGTTCGCGAGCGAGGAGTGCTTTCCTTACCCGAAGCTGTGCGACGCATGACCTCGCTGTCGGCTAAGACCTTTGGCCTGAGCGAGCGCGGCGAGATTAAACCTGGCTTTTGGGCAGATCTACTGATGTTTAGGCCTGACGATGTGATCGATGAGGCCACTTACGATGAACCAAAGACAGAAGCCTCGGGGATCGATATGGTGGTGGTAAATGGACAGATTGCGTTGGAGTCTGGTCAACACAGCCGTGTCGGCAGCGGCCAAATGCTGCGCTACCGCCGTCCCCCGTTCGGTGATTAGTCTTCGCATTTTGGCAAGCCACCTTAAAACTCTTTCATGCGGCAGATGCCGTGAAACCTAGCGCAACAACAATGGAGGCCTCATGGCATTCTTAGATCGTTCTCTGACCAATCACGTACTGACGCTTACGATGTCGAGCCCTGAAACACGCAACGCGCTAACCGGGCCTGAGCAATTTGACGACATCGTCAATGTCTGCCAAGAGATCAACGACAACATGGCCATACGTGCGGTTGTACTTACCGGTGAGGGCAGTGCTTTCTGTGCTGGGGGTAACGTAAAAGATATGCGGGATCGCACCGGCATGTTCAGTGGTGACCCTATGGACCAGGCTGACGCCTACCGAAAGGGTATTCAGCGTATTCCGCGCGCGATTTACAGCCTTAATGTACCTATTATTGCGGCGGTGAATGGGCCTGCGGTGGGCGCTGGGTGTGATTTGGCAACCATGTGCGACATCCGCCTTGCGAGCACAAAGGCCATGTTTGCGGAAAGCTTCGCCAAGCTTGGTCTTATTCCCGGTGATGGCGGTGCTTGGTTTCTGCCTCGCGTTGTCGGTTATTCCAACGCCTGTCTGATGGCATTTGCCGGTGAGCCGGTTAAGGCGGAGGCGGCGCTACAGATGGGCCTAGTCTCCGAGGTGGTGGAGCCAGAGGCCTTAGTAGAGCGGGCCCAGGCTCTGGCAGCGGGTATTGCTGCCAACCCGCCTCATGCGGTTCGGCTCACAAAACAGCTTATGCGGGCAAGCCAAAATGCCTCCCTCGATGAGTTACTTGATAAGTCCGCTGGTTATCAGGCCATTTGTCATGCAGAACCGGATCATTATGAAGCTATCGAGGCATTCTTCGAGAAACGTTCGGGTAGCTACCGCAGCGAGTAGCTCGCCATTGAGTGCCCAATTACCCGCTCGATTTCGATTGATTATCGAGTGAGCCTGCGGTTTGCGGACGTATAGTTGGTATTCATATGAGTGGCGCCTAGCTGCCCATGCTGACGTCAGCGCGCAGGCCTTTTAGGCACAAATACGACAGTACGCATCGGGCCTGCAGTTCGTAGAGGGAAACTGGTATCGGTGACGGCTATCTTATCACGCAGCCGTCCGGGATCGTTCTCGGTTTTTTCTCAGTCCAGCCACTTGATCGCGCGGATCAATTCTTCGTCAAAAGTCTCTGACGCATACAGAGCCCTAGCACGCTTGTTATTGGTGAACACATGGAGGGAGAGGGAGAGCGCGCCCATGGCGCGAACGCGCTGTTCACAATGCTCCATAAGACGCTTGCCGAGGCCCCGACCTCGAGCATTTGGCGAGACTACGATGGCTTCCAGGTGCGCACTTGGCGCGTGACTGAGCAACTCCTCTCGCAGACTCACCATAATGACTCCTGCGATGTCACCATCAGAATCCTCGGCAACATCAATGAAAGCGGATGCCGCCTTGTTCGATAGAATGTCCGCTGCAAGTCTGGCATCTGCAGACCAGAGATCGTTCGCAAGCCGATTTTCGGGAATATTGAAATCCGCGAGCAAAGGCAGTAGTGCCAGAATTCTTGGAAGGTCTGTGCGAATAGCGTTTCGCATGGTGAATTGCGGGCTGGAAGATGTAGCGGACATAGTCTTCGCTCTAAGGACCAAGGATATGCAATTATGACCCATCACCTGCTGGGAATCTTGACCTGAGCAGCATTGACCACGGGCATCGGCGACAACCCTATGAGCAAAGCAAGCCAAGCAAACCAGTCTTTTAGTCAGCGCACTGCCATTACCTTGGTGATCGCTAACATGGTAGGTACCGGGGTGTTTACCAGCCTGGGTTTTCAGCTGTTGGATATCCAGCAGGGCGGCATCATTCTACTTCTGTGGCTGATTGGCGGCATCGTCGCGTTTTGTGGTGCACTTTGTTACGCCGAGCTTGGTGCGGCACTTCCGCGCTCTGGGGGTGAATACAACTTCCTGAGTCGTATCTACCACCCCGG
>JAYYHB010000276.1:0-6970 GCA_036157095.1 Pseudomonadota bacterium | reverse complement strand
AATAACTTTGTCGTAAATTTCATCGAAGCGCTGCATCCAGGCTGCACCAGGCTCCTCGTTCCAATGCTCAACACTGCCGCCGGCATGGGTAATTTCATAGGGCGCCATGGTCGCGTCACCGACGAAGACAACTTTGTAGTCGTGGCTATATTTGTTGAGAATATCTAGCGTGGAGAGCCTTTCGCTCATGCGACGGCGGTTATCCTTCCAGACCGACTCATAAATAAAGTTGTGAAAGTAAAAGCTTTCGAGGTGCTTAAACTCTGTGCGCGATGCCGAAAACAACTCTTCACACACTTTGACATGTGAATCCATGGATCCACCAATATCCAGAAACAACAGCACCTTGACCGTGTTGCGGCGCTCGGGACGCATTTTGATATCTAGCATGCCGCCATTGTGAGCCGTCGAACGTATGGTGTGATCAATGTCCAGCTCGTCTTCTGACCCGGTGCGGGCAAACTTTCTCAGGCGACGGAGCGCCATTTTAATGTTTCGGGTGCCGAGCTCTACGGAATCGTCCAGGTTTTTGTACTGTCGTTCGTCCCAAACTTTCTTGGCTTTTTTCTTTTTGCCGCGACCGACGCCGCCCGGACCGCTTTGTCCCTCTTGATCGGCATTGCCTTCATCGCCATCCTTACCCTCTTCACCGGCTTTGGACTCTGCTTCCTCCTTGGCTTTCTTGAAAGCCTCGATCAGCTTTTCTAGTCCGCCAAGCCCCTCGATCTCTTTCAAATCCTCAGGAGACAGCGACTTTTCGAACTCATGACGCAGCCATTCATCGGGAATTAGGCTCTCAAGCAAACCGTGCAGATCATCTAAGCCCTTAAAGTACGCACTAAAGGCGCGATCAAACTTGTCATAGTTCTTCTCGTCCTTGACCAGAGCTGTTCGACTGAGCAAGTAAAAGTCGTCCAGGTTGGCGTATACCAACTGGCTTTTAAGACCCAAAAGCAGGTCCAGCAACTCACGAATCGTGACCGGAACTTTGTACTTGCGCAGCGTAAAGAAGAAGTTAATCAGCACGTTTTAGCCTCGACTGTCGCGACGGTTCATAAATGCCAGGCGTTCAAGGAGATGGACATCCTGCTCGTTCTTCACCAGGGCGCCATAAAGCGGCGGTATCGCCTTGCTGGCGTCGCGATTGGTAAGAATTTCATCTGGAATATCATCCGCCATCAGCAGCTTCAGCCAATCGATCAACTCCGACGTTGAGGGCTTTTTCTTCAGGCCGGGGACTTTGCGCACATCGAAGAAAATTTCCATGGCCTCCTTGACCATATCCTGCTTGACCGCTGGAAAGTGTACGTCGACGATTTGCTGCATGGTTTCCCGATCCGGAAAATTAATGAAGTGGAAGAAACAGCGGCGCAAGAATGCGTCGGGTAATTCTTTTTCATTGTTAGAGGTAATAATCACGATGGGGCGATGCTTGGCCCTAATCGTCTTGCCCAACTCGTAAACAAAAAACTCCATGCGATCGATTTCTTGCAGCAGGTCGTTGGGGAATTCGATGTCGGCCTTATCGATTTCATCGATTAGCAGCACGACGCGCTCTTCTGATTCAAAAGCCTCCCAGAGCTTGCCTCTTTTAATGTAGTTGGCGATGTCATTGACGCGATCGTCTCCAAGCTGAGAATCGCGCAAGCGTGATACTGCGTCGTATTCGTATAATCCATTCACCGCCTTGGTGGTGGATTTAATATGCCATTCAAGCAACGGCATGCCCAAGGATTTAGCCACTTCGATAGCAAGCATGGTTTTACCCGTACCCGGCTCCCCCTTTATCAGAAGAGGGCGCTCCAATCGCACGGCAGCATCTACCGCCATACTCAGTTCGTCGGTAGAAATATAGGAATCGGTACTTTCAAAAATCATGCAGAGCTCTCTTTTCCATGTTGGCGAATTGCGGTTGCTGCGCCCTTGAGGGAATTAGCGTTTCTGCAGTATCGGCAGCCGGTAGCGGGCGTTTACCCGAGCTTCACCGACATCTAATACTGAGACCCGGATTGAAATTTTCTGATTCGATAAGCACTTCTTCTGTGCCCACGAACCGGGCTTACTTTAATGGAGCCAGCGCGACCGGTGCAACCTGCTTCGCCCAACCCGCTGGCCACTGTGAAACGGCTAATTCTCCGAGTCGACTCTTCTTCCAGCGACCTTCAGTGCGCCAAAGCACGCAGCAAATACCACGATAAAGGTCAGCGGCAGCACGCTTATCATCATCCAAACAGCGCTAGCGGGATCACCATTGGTCTGAAAAGAGGTTTCAAACAACACTACGATAGAAGCCGGTGCGAACACGTCGGGGGCATTGGGCACTGATGCCGGCGCAGTGAATGCGGCGAAAATCGTTGCGACCGCGGCAAGTCTTATACTGCGGCCCATAACCGAGCGGTTTCCACCAACGCGTTTTAATAGCGCGTTTAAACACAGTGCGCCGATCAAGCCCGCAGCGCCAATGGCCAGCCAAGCCATCGGATAACCCTCGTAAAAAGAAGCACTCACTTTGGATTGAACTCCGGTGTTTCCCATAGGCGGCTCAAGTCGACGGGGGACAAGAGGCTCACATCTCCACCCAGCGAATAATCATGTCTTGCTCATCTGCCTCGTCAACCTCTGATTCGGCAATGACCTTTCCCTGTACCGAAATCTCAGCCTGATGCACGCTCTGTGCACTGCCGCTCACCAGGGGGTGCCACCAGGCGAGCGGGCGACCTTCGGCAAGTGTTCGATAAGCACACGACGCTGGCAGCCAATGGAATTCACTCGCTCGCTCAGGCGTCAGTACGACACAATTGGCAACCAACTGGTGACGCTCTGGGTAGGCCTTGCACTGACAAGTGTCTTGATCGAGCAAGTCGCAGACTAACGCGGTGTAATGTACCTCTTCAGTTTCATCGTCCTGAAGTTTGATCATGCAGCAGCGAGCACAACCATCGCACAGGCTCTCCCATTCCTCGTCGGACATTTCTTCCAGGGTCTTTTTTTCCCAAAAGGCGCTCATTCCGTGAGTCGCTCGTGCAGTACCGGTGCATTGGTCGGCGGCGGCAGCTGCAGCACGTAACCTTTTTCCTGGAGCCCCACCAGAACCTCTTCGGCATTGAGTCGGGACATCTTTAGATCTGGTGTGATGGTCAGCTCCATGGCGAAAATCGCACGACCAAAGAGCGAGGCGAGTTCCTTCGGCAGGGACTCCAAGTCATCCTCTACGGGCAAGTACAGGTAGGTATCGGCTTTTTTGGCACTTCGGTAGACGGCAACCTCGCGAGACTTCAGCGGATCTTCACTCATCGTGCTCACTTAAACTACACCTCAACCTAGCGCGACAAAATGTCGCGAAATGCGTCGCCAACTAAAGCGTCACGCCAACCCAAATAAATCGGGGACAACTCCCGGTTCCGTAAATAGTGCCGGAGGCAATTTTCCACATCTTTTCGCCGCGCCAGCAACTCGGGGGCGATATCAAGCGTTTGAGCCTGCTCAGCCGCGACCGCGCGAAGCGCTTTCACCCGTGCGCTTTGAGCAGCAGTCATCGGTCGATCCAGCAACTCAGGCAGCGTTGCCTCGCTGCCCTTGGCGTGAGAATCGACAAGCGCGTTGGCATATTTCTTAAACACTTGCAGCGGCAACAGCTCTTTGAGCATGCTGGGATTTATTGAGGATTCGCGAGCTAAGGTAAGCAGATGATCGTCCCATACCAAGCGATTACGCGGCAGGTCGTAGTGCCGCGCGGCGTTTTCGCGCCAGCGACACAGAGCCTGCAAGCGTGCCAGTTCGCGTTGAGGCAACTGCCAGGCGCGTTTCACCTGGGCATAGTAGGCGCCGGGATCCGGCTCCTCGTACCTGCCACGAATCGACATATCTTCTTCAAACCAGCTCAGACGTCCGGCACCCAACATACGCTCACGCAGCGCCTGATACACTGGCACCAGGTAGATAACATCGTCCGCCGCATAGGTCAGCTGTTCTTCACTCAGTGGTCTTTGCAACCAGTTCGACCGTGTCTCCTGCTTATGCAGATCTACCCCGATTGTGCGGCGAACCAAGTTGGCATAGCTGAGGCTGTAGTCGACCCCGGTAAAAGCGTACGCAAACTGGGTATCGACAACCGATGTAGGTTGAACCTTCATATGATGGTTCAGCATTTCCAAATCTTCTTGGCAGGCATGCATGACGATAAGGGTCTTGGGATCCATCAAGAACGTGCTGAAGGGCTGCCAATCTTCGATCGTCAGCGGGTCGATTAAAAAGACCTGATCTGCCGAGGCAACTTGATAGAGACCCGGTATCGGATAAAACGTATCCGTGCGTATGAACTCGGTATCGAGTCCTACACAGTTGTCCCAGCTCGCAACGGCATCGGCCAGCTCTTGATCTGTTTCAATCCAAAAAACTGACGTCTCTTCTTCCCTGCAAGGCATGGGTAAGTGTTCCTCCATCGGTATATTCAATCTCACCACCCAAGGGCACACCGTGAGCTATGCGGCTGATTTTTTTCACTTCACCGCAAACCATGCGCGAAATGTAGTGAGCAGTGGCCTCACCCTCAACGGTAGGGTTGGTAGCCAGTATGACCTCGTCGGGCGTTATGTCGATGATACGCGCCTGCAGGCGATCCAAACCAAGCTGCTCTGGCCCAACGCCATCGAGAGGCGAGAGCCGACCGTGAAGAACAAAGTAGTATCCTCGATACCCTCCTGCCTGCTCTATTGCAAGCACATCTGCGGGCGACTCTACGACACAGAGCATGGTCGCGTCCCGGCGCGTATCACTGCAGACACGACAAGTGTCGGATTCGGTGAGATTTTGACATACCGCGCATCGCTTGACGGATTCCATCGCCTGCAGAAGTACGTTGCCCAACGCCGTTCCACCGCTTCGGTTACGCTGGAGTAAGGTCAGAGCCATCCGCTGTGCGCTCTTAGGGCCGACTCCTGGGAGCACCTGAAGCGCTTCAATCAGATTGTTAATCAGCGCCATTAAAAAGGCATCTTGCCAAAGGGGAGGTTCAAACCCGCAAGCATGCCACCACCGAGCTCCTGCATTTTTTCAGCCTGCGCTTTTTCAACCCGGCGCACGGTGTCATTGCAGGCTGCTGCCAACAGATCTTCGAGCACCGACTTTTCCTCGCTCAATACAGATGAATCTATTTCTATGCGGCTAACCTCGTGGCGACCGTTCATCGTCACCTTCACCAGGCCTGCCCCACTTTCGCCCTGAACCTGCATTTGGCCAATCTCGGCCTGTGCTTCCTGCATTTGGGCCTGCATTTTTTGCGCCTGTTTCATCATGTCGCCAAAGTCGTTCATATCGCGCCTTTGTTTCTGTTCATATTGTTTCGGGTGTGATCTCGCAATTATCGTGACGCACAACGCGCCGCGATACATCGCTCTCGTGAAGGTGTACTTCTTCTAACCTGCCGTCGAAGTCCGCCAGCAAGGACTGCACTGTCTCGTCTTCTCGCATGGCCGCTTCTGCCTCGGCCTGACGTTCCGCCCGAAGTCGCACCTTGTGCTGAGCAGGGGTTTCGGTACCAGGCTCGCCCACCTCCACACGCACGCTTACGTCGCTGCTGAGCAGATCGGATAGACTGCGCTGCAGATTTTTTACCTGGGCATCATTCAACAACGCATCGTGTTCCCGACTTAGCAAGAGCGTTATCTCGGATTCACCCAAACTGATCGGAACAGAATGCTCGGCAATCACCTTGGCAACCCCGCCCAAGCTGAGTTGATCAACCAGGGCATACCAGCGTTCGACACCCGAATCTTCGGGTATGACCGAAGCGGCAGCCTCGATAATCGGCGAGTTCGGCTGGATTTGGCTTTCTTCCGAGTTTTCCAGCGAGCTTGCTGCCGAATTTTCTGCTAAGGCCTCTGGCGTGCTCTCACCAACGCTGTCTGCCGAGGTTTTCACCGTGCTTTCAGCCGATTTTTCAGCCGAGCCCTCTGTATCGCTTCGCGGGGCGTTGTCCGCTTCGCTCGCTGGCGCGTTGGTCTGTGAATCGGCCGACTCAGCTAGTGGCGTCTCTAACGTTGACACCCGAGGTGGCACGTTGCCCCCAGCTGCCTGATCTCGCTCTGGTGTAAAGGCGAGCATATGCAACAAGGTCATCTCAAAACCGCTCCTCGGATCGGGTGCAATGGGCAAATCCCGCAAGCCGAAGAGAGCGATCTGATAGTAAAGCTGTAACTCGTCAGCCAAGAAGGCACCGGTCTCACCCGTGGTCGCCTGGGTCACCGTTGCATTGTGCAGGGCTTCCATCAGACCTGACAGCACGTCGGCAAAATCTGCGTTGCGCTCTGCGAGTTCTGCCGTCAGCTCCAGCAACCGCGGCCCAGAACCGTCTCTTAGCGCCTCCATCAGCGCAGTGATTTCATCTCGTCCCACTACGCCGAGCATGATGATCACGTCATCCTGCAGCAGCTTGCCCTGACCGAAGGCAATCGCCTGATCGGTCAAGCTCAGCGCATCTCGCATACTGCCTCGGGCAGAACGCGCGATGACTTCAAAGGCCTGGGTTTCGAAGGTAACCGACTCGTCGGCTAGAACACCGGCAATATAGTTCGTGATTGTTTGCGTGGTAATGTTTTTCAGCTGAAACTGAAGGCAGCGAGACAATACAGTGACCGGAACTTTTTTTGGATCCGTCGTCGCCAGTAAAAATTTCACATGCTCCGGCGGCTCTTCCAAAGTCTTGAGAAGCGCGTTAAAACTCGCTAGCGAGAGCATATGCACCTCATCAATAAGATAGACCTTAAAGCGCCCACGCGTCGGCATGTACTGGGCGTTTTCCAGCAGATCTCTGGTGTCATCAACCCCGGTGCGGGAGGCCGCGTCTACCTCAATCAGGTCGATAAAGCGATTTTCCCTCACCTCTACGCATACCGAGCACTGGCCGCAGGGCGTGGAGCTAACCCCCTCCTCGCAGTTTAGGCTCTTGGCCAATATACGTGCGATGGTCGTT
>JAYYHB010000275.1:0-3746 GCA_036157095.1 Pseudomonadota bacterium | reverse complement strand
ATGGCGGCACTGGACGCCGGGTTCTCCACCAAGGCATCGGGTATGACACTGGATCGCTTTTGCGGTGGAGGTATTACCTCGGTCAATCTCGCTGCGGCGAACATTATGTCGGGTATGGAAGACCTTGTTGTCGCTGGTGGTGTTGAGATGATGTCCTATACCCGAGGCGAGGCACCGCCATCATCACTGGATGCTGGCAATGAGGAACTACGCCGACGGTACCCACAGCTTAATGTGGGTATTGCGGCAGACATCATCGCGACAGAGGAAAACTTCAGCCGCGCTGAGCTCGATGACTTTTCCCTTGAAAGTCAAAAACGAGCGGGACGGGCAGTCGAGGAGGGCGCTTTCAATCGAGCATTGGTGCCAGTAAACAACCCAGATGGGACCTTGGCGCTCGATCGAGAGGAGTACCCACGGCCTCAAACAACCGCCGAATCGCTAGCCAATCTTCAGCCTGCCTTTGAAGGTCTTATGGATCTTGAATTTTTTGACTCAGGTCGTACGTATCGTGAGTGGGTAGCCGAGCGCTGGCCAGGGCTTGAAGTCGATCATCGTCACCATGCAGGCAGTTCTTCCGGTGTGGTCGATGGTGCTGGCGCGTTGGTAATGGCATCACCAAAATATGCGCAAAGAAACGATCTCAAGCCCCGAGCCCGCATTGTTGCCATGGCCAATATGGGCCATTCACCTGAGTACATTTTGAATGCTCCGGTGGATGCCGCGAAAAAGGTCTTGAGTAAGGCTGGTATGACCCTAGACGATATCGATTTGTTTGAGATCAATGAAGCCTTCGCAGTCGTGCCGATGAAGTTTATGCGTGACTTGAACGTTGATCACAGCAAGGTCAACGTCAATGGCGGTGCCATCGCCCTAGGACATCCTATTGGTGCGACCGGGTCAATGTTGATTGGTACTGCGCTGGATGAACTGGAGCGCCGAGGGCAGTCAACAGCGCTGATTACTATGTGCGCGGCGGGCGGCATGGCTCCTGCTGTTATTATTGAGCGTTTATAACTTTCGCCAGAAGACTGCAGTACGACATTTTTTTAAGAACGAATTTTTTACAAGGATAAAAGTAATGCAAAACGCGAACGAGCTGGAATGGTTTCGCAGCGACGTCAGAGCATGGATAGCGGAAAATTTCCCCGCTAGCCTTCAGGGAGCCGATTTGGCGGGTATTGCTGGCGGCGAGAGCGGGGCTAAAGCCAGTGACACAGTTAGAGCTGGGCTGGAGGCCTGGCGTCAGAAGTTAGCGGAGAAGGGCTGGGGTGCGCCCACATGGCCTGTTGAGTACGGTGGTGCAGGTCTAACTGATCCTCACGCTGACATCATCGGCGAGGAAATTCATGGGGCTGGTGCGTATAACCCAATTCCTCATATGACAGGGATGGGAGTGACCATGGTGGGCCCGACACTGCTTGAGTACGGTAGCGAGGAACAAAAAGCTAGGCATCTCAAGGGTATTGCCAGTGGCGAAATTCGCTGGTGTTTGGGTCTTTCTGAACCAAACGCAGGATCTGACTTAGCCTCGCTGACCACTAAGGCTGAAGACAGGGGCGATTACTTTGCTTTGAACGGCCAGAAAATCTGGACGTCTGGCGCCAACATCTCGCAGTGGTGCGGTGCCTTGGTAAGGACAGATACCGATGCAGGGAAACGCGACGGAAGTAGTTTCGTTTTGCTACCAATGCAGCAAGACGGTGTAGAGACCCGGCCCATCCGCCTTATTTCCGGCATTTCGCCCTTTTGCGAGACGTATTTTACCGATGCGCGTGCCGAGAAAGGGGATTTGCTCGGCAACCTCAATGACGGTTGGAGCGTAGTTAAGCGGTTATTGCAGCACGAGCGTCAGAGCCAAACCGGTGGACGGGGGGTGAGTATGCTCGACTCTGAGCCGCTCCATCTTAAGGCCCAGAGGTTTGTAGGTACGGATGACAACGGCGCACTTGTTGACAAAGATTTAAGGCAGCGCCTGGTGCGCAACTATATGGACGGTGCAGCGCACAGGTTGACTGCGCAACGCATCACTGACGAGGCCTCCGGACGCGTCGAGGTCAGTGCAGCTGCCTCTATTCTGAAAAATTCCAATACCCGATTTACTCAGCAAAAGGCAGAGTTAGCCCTTGAGATCATGGGAAGCCAAGGTATTGGCTGGAGCGGGGATGACTTCGCGGAAGAAGAGTTGGGCATTGTTCGTGAATGGTTATCGGGCAAGGCCATGTCGATTTACGGCGGTTCCTACGAGGTGCAAAACAACATTATTTCCAAGAATGTTTTGGGTTTACCCGAGACCACGCAAAAAGGATAAGCCATGGCAGCGTTAACCGAAGAACAATCGATTCTAAAAGATCAGGCCGCTTCCTGGGTTGAAGCTGAACTTCCTGTTCAGAAATTTCGCGAGTTCCGCAACAGCAACAGTGATGGCGGCTTTGACCCAAAAGCATGGTCCGCCATGGCTGATATGGGCTGGACAGGCATCTTGGTACCCGAAACCTATGGTGGCTCTGACCTTGGCTATCTGACCTTCGGGGTGATTCTGGAGCAGCTGGGTCGGCAACTTTGCGCATCGCCGCTATTTGCGTCTGCCTACGTTGGGGCCAGCGCAATCAATTTGGGTGGTAACGATGATCAAAAGCAGCGATGGCTTCCAGGAATCGTTGATGGTAGCGAGATCCTGACTTTAGCCGTTGACGAGCAGCCTCGTCATCAGCGCAAAGCCATTGCTTGCAAGGCCAGTGCCAGCGATGGCGGCTTCCTGCTTAGCGGCGCCAAAACGTTCGTGCCGGAGGGCATGAGTGCTACGACCTTTGTCGTTGCCGCGAGAACCGATGAGGGTGTTATCGAACTTTTCTTGGTGCCCGCCAATGCAGACGGTGTTTCTCGAACGCAGATGGATACCGTCGACAAGCGCGATCATGCGCGGGTCATGCTGACGAATGTTGCTGTATCCAGCGAAGCGCACCTTGCCGGGATGCCGAGTGGTGAACTTTATGAGCATGTGCTTAATCGTGCGTGTGCGGGCGTCGCCATGGAGATGCTCGGAGTAGGTTGCTACAGCTTTGAAATGACCCTGGACTATCTGAAAACACGCAAGCAATTTGGCAAAGTGATTGGATCTTTTCAGGCGCTTGGTCATCGCGCGGCGGAGCTTTACTCGGCCCAGGAGATGGCCCGATCCTGCGCGGAAGCGGGGGTAATCGCCATCGATAAAGGCGCCGATGACCAGGCAGCTATGAGCGCGCTGTCGAAAGCGAAAACCGGTGAGTTTTTATTCGATATGTCGAATCAGCTGATCCAAATACATGGCGGCATCGGCATGACCGACGACTTTGATGCAGGGCTCTATTTAAAGCGCGCTAGGGCCTTAGAGGCACTGTATGGGAATCAGGCACTACATCGAGATCGATACGCAACGCTTCTCGGATTCTGAGAAGAATTGGGTGCGAGAGACCGCTGATGTGAAAAAAGCCAGGATATCCTGGCTTTTTTGTGTGTTTTAGATCATCAGGGCAGAATGTTAGCGCCGCGTACGGTTCCATCCCTCGAGGGCCCGGCTCATATCCAGCAAATCCTCTTTGCGCGCCATCAAGTCTTCGAACTCTGCATCAATACCCATCTCGAGGTCAGCGTTATTGAAGACTGCGCAGGTTGAGAATCGACCGCCGCCGGCCTGAATAACCTTGCCATTTGGCGCGTCTTCACTGGCCATAAGCAAAACAGCGGGTGTGACGAGTCGAGGATGC
>JAYYHB010000274.1:0-3262 GCA_036157095.1 Pseudomonadota bacterium | reverse complement strand
AGCATTGGAAATTGATCTTGGTAAGACGATCGCATCACCGCGGGGGTGTCCTTGATACTCAAGGTTGATCTCTTTTCGGAGTATCTCGGCCAAGTCTGTTCGGCTGTCGTTGGGGTTCCGGTCTGAGCGAAAGCGACCCAAGCTTTGCGCATAAAATTCGCGGTTTTATCAAAATCTCTGAATCCAGACATAAAGGATAAGGGGAGGCCGTTGCCAAATACCATGAGATCAAGGGCATGGGTGGCCCCCAGAATGGGTGAGGCCCATTCGAACAGATACATATAAGTGTCCCGCGTAGAGTAACGCCGATGGCCCTCCGCAATGCGCAAACTGGGAACGCGGAACCACATGTCACCGAGCGCTGCCGTAAAGCAGTCCTCTTTTTTCATGGACGGGTTTAGGGCTCCATAGCGGGCTAAAACCTCGGAGAATTCTGCACCGGCGGCTTTAATTACCTGCCTTGCGCGCCGATCAAACTGACTCCCCTCGAGCTCGGTCAGCCAAGCGAATAACGTCGCCTCATCGCGGCAGGTGCCGATCAAGTAGGCGATATCGAGTCCAACTCCGCTGAAGGTTGCATCAACTGGGTGGACCGGCATGTGCTCGTTCAATACGGGTTGGTAAATTTGCGGCTGGCCCCAATGCAAACGTTCAGAGAGTTTCGGATACAGGTCAACAAACTTTTGCCATGGCACGAGCCTCAATGCATCGAGATCCTTGTGGCCGATGGCCAACTGGTCCATTACATATCTAGTAATTTTCTTAGCCGTGGCGGGTCGTTGGGCCGAGTGCCCGCCGCTTTGCAGGATGGCCTGATTTATCAAACCGCCGGCGCCTGGAGTGGCAATTGTGGCTTGTATCGCAGCAGCGCCTCCCGATTCGCCGAAAATTGTTATGTTACTCGGGTCGCCGCCGAACGACTGAATATTGTCAGCGACCCACTGCAAGACGCAGATTAAATCTTGCATGCCTAGGTTGCCGGGGCCGATTCCTTCGCCAAACAGCTCTTCGAGATATAAAAAGCCCTCTGCACCCAAGCGTCTGTTGCAGGTCACCAACACAACGCCGTCTTTTGCAAAATTGCTGCCGTCATAAATCTTGTCAGAACCACTACCAGAGATTTGGCCTCCGCCATGAACCCAAACCATTACGGGCAGGCCACGTGCACTAGGGTCGGCAGACCAGATGTTTAGGTTTAGGCAGTCCTCTCCTTCTATCAACAGATCTGCGCTATTTCCGCCGGTCTGGGGACATATCTGGCCATATTTAGTTGCCTGGAGTACATGAGACCAAGGCTTACGTCGGACGGGTGGCATCCAGCGCCGTTCGCCGAAGGGCGGATCAGCATAAGGAATTCCCAAGAATCTATGCACGCCGCGTGTAACATGCCCTTGGATTCGGCCTGCGGGCGCCGATATCACTTTGGATAACGCTGGCTCTTCGCGAACGCACCCTGTTGTTGCTAAGACGGCGCTTGACGCCGCACCCAACATAAACTTTCTTCTTTGCATTACATTGCTTTTCTCAATTCGAATGGGTGATCACTGTCGATAGTTGTGTCGATATTACAGCTCGGTTGTCTATCACCGAGAGTAATCCGAACATAAAACTAGTTTGTTTGACCAGCAAAGCCGGTTACCGTGCGCACTAGCTAGGGTTTGTCGTTTAAGGAGAGGGAATCAATGCTTAGAGAGGTCCTAATTGTTTTGTTGGTATCAGCTTTTATCGCGGGGTGTGATGGTGGATCCGCTGCGCGCGGTGAAACGACGGATACGTTGACAGCTGGGTCGACGCAAACAAAACCGTGTGCAGAAGACGATACCTTTACAGTTTGGTGCGGATATAAAAATCCGGAGGACTTGGCGGCAACGCCAGATGGAAAATACCTCCTGGCCACAGGTTTTGGAGGTATACCTGAACCTGTTCTCAATGAGATGTCGCTCATTAATCTAGCGACGATGAATCGAAATTCTGTCGACATTAAATTGTCGAAAAATACGTGGGGCGACCCGAATTGCGAGCGCAGCTCGCTGGATTTCTCCACACACGGGCTAGACATCAAGCGGCGCGAGGATGGGAAGTATATGGTAGCCGTTACCAACCACCTGCCCAGCGAAACTGTGGAATTGTTTGAGCTCACGTCGAGCCATTCGGGTTGGGGGCTTGTTTGGCGCGGTTGTGTGGAATCGCCCGTCAGCGAGTCCGGAGAGCGTCAACCAGTTTTTAACGATGTAGCTTTATCGAAGAGCGGTAGTTTTTATGTCACTGAAATGTATGACATCAACATGCCCTTTGATGAATTGATCGAGGCAGGTATTGCCGAGGAGGACACTGGCAGCGTGTGGCACTGGAACGCTATCGACGGTTTTCAAATAGTCGACGGATCACAGGGTTCTTTCCCTAATGGAGTAGTGATTAACGATGCAGAAGACACGTTGTACGTAAATTACTGGTTCTCTGGAAAAACAAATAAGCTTGATGTTGGTTCGGGTACCGTTCTTGCCACTCATTTCGGTGGACGCGCAGATAATCTAACCATGACGCAAGGCTCTGTTTGGGCGGCAAAACATGATATGACTGTTTCGGAGTACTTAGAGAGTTGTCCGGCTGACACGGTTAATTGTTTCCTGCCCTTTTCCGTTTATGAACTCGATTTGAATGATTTGAGCGAAACGAATGTTTGGCATTACGACAGTGAAATATTTGGTTTCGGCACTGTGGCGACACCTTTAGGAAATAGTATTTGGTTTGGATCAGCTCACGGAGATCGGGTCGCCAAATACACGATGGAAAAGAGGGCTGGTGATGGAAGTTGATATCCCACAGCGCTTGCAAGTCCCGGTAGCAAAAGCACTTGCATGGTTCAACGAACGTAATGATAGTTGCTTTGAAGTTAGCGGCATTGTGGAGTCTGAAAGCAATTTATCGGCAAATTCGCCCGATTATTTAGAGTTTGGAATGGTGCTATGTGATGGCGAGATATGTGACAAGG
Source organism: Pseudomonadota bacterium (assembly GCA_036157095.1). Taxonomy (GTDB): domain Bacteria; phylum Pseudomonadota; class Gammaproteobacteria; order Pseudomonadales; family Azotimanducaceae; genus UBA4421. The sequence goes on along the minus strand of JAYYHB010000274.1, from coordinate 270 downwards.
TTCATATCCGCTGCGTAAGCGACGGTGAAGAATTCAACTTTTCGCTCATTGAAGGGCGGTCCGGCGATATTCCAGCTTTGCTTGATCCGCCTCCTGGTGTCCGAACCCACTGGCTGGATCAGGTGCTCGAGAAGCATCAATTTGTCTTGCTCTTGTTCTATCGCGGGTTATGGTGACCGCCATGCCGCTTCGAGTTGCGAAGCTACGAAAAGTCAGGAGTTGTTGAACAGATTCGTGAAATGGGCGGAGAAGTGTTCGGCATTACTTCGG
>JAYYHB010000273.1:0-4443 GCA_036157095.1 Pseudomonadota bacterium | reverse complement strand
TAGTGCCCAACATGCCTATGAGCTTAGATCTTACTGGAGATATGTTTTGGTACGTAACCGTGCCCATGGCACAGCTGCTGGCGCTTGGCGTGACGGGTGTCATCGGCTGGTTGTTTTTGGACCTTGCAAAGGTGCCTCGCTTAATAACGTTTTGGGCATGTTGGGTGGTGGCGCGAACGATATTTCTGTTGCAGATACACAACCCAGTAGAGGATGTTGTGATTTATTTGTTGTGGGCAACGTTTTGGTGCGTCTTGATTGGCATATTGGCCAAGATAAAGGGGGGTAACAGGCATGGAGCAGACGTATCTCTAGTGAATGACGCCGTAAAATAAAAAAATAAGATCGGATAAGAATCAGCCGGCTGAAAAGGGGCATTAACGGGAAACTCAGTCTGGATAAGTAGCATGCGCATACTTTATATCGACATCGACACTCTGCGCCCCGATCACCTCGGTTGTTATGGCTATCATCGCCAGACGAGTCCTAACATCGACGCGATAGCTCGTCGGGCGGGCGTTTTTGAGAACGTGCATGCGAGTGATGTGCCATGTTTGCCCAGCCGTACCGCGCTGCTTACCGGACGCTTTGGTATTCATAACGGCGTCGTGAATCATGGCGGCACCGACGCTGACCCGGTCATCGACGGCGCGAGTCGAGAATTTTGGTCGCGCTTGCACCGAGAAAGCTTACCTTCTCAGTTAAAAAATGGTGGCGCGCCTTTTTCTTTCGCGAAAGAGCAAACGCGCACGGTATCCATCAGTTCCTTCGCCCAGCGGCATTCTGCTTTTCATTGGTACGCCGGGTTTGACGAAGCTTACAACGTGGGTAAGTACGGCCTTGAGACCGCCGACGAGGTTTATGCCTTAGCACGAGATTGGCTCCAACGGCACGCGAAACAGGACCACTGGTTTTTGCACGTGCATCTGTGGGACCCACATACGCCTTATCGCACACCTATATCCTTCGGTGAACCCTTCGTAGATGAACCGTTGCCCGCTTGGTATACCCAAGAAGTTCGAGCCAAACATTGGCAGCAGTGTGGTCCTCACTCCGCCCGAGAAAGTTACGGGTTTACGCCAAACCCCAAAATGGCGGCAATATTTCCGCGCCAGCCGCAAGAGATTCCCGACATGGCTGCCGCGCGGCAGATGTTCGACGGTTATGACTGTGGCGTGCAGATGGCCGATAAATATGTCGGTCAGCTAATGAACCTGCTCGCTGACCTGAATGTTGACGATGAGACCGCCGTGATCATCGGTTCCGATCATGGCGAGAATCTCGGTGAGATGAACGTCTACGGAGATCATCAAACTGCAGACCAAATCACGACGCGGATTCCTATGATCATGAAGTGGCCCCGAGTGGTAGAGGGCGGTCGTTTTCAGGCCAAGCATTATCATATTGATTTGTTTGCAACCCTGCTCGAACTTGCAGGCCGGTCCGTGCCAGATTCTTGGGACGGTCAGAGTTTTGCCGAGTCGTTGCGAGAAGGCTGCGATGTCGGCCGCGAGGAACTCGTACTGTCGCAAGGCGCATGGGCGTGTCAGCGAGGCGTGCGATACGCCGATTGGCTATATCTGCGCACAGTCCATGACGCCTATCATCTTTGGCCAGACGAAATGCTGTTCGATTTAAGCAATGATCCGCATCAGCAAGTGAACCTGGTGCGCGAACAGCCTGAGGCGTTGCAGTATGGGCGAGATAAACTTGATACCTGGCATGCAGAGATGTTGGTGGATGCCGCGCGAGGCCGAGACCCGCACGAGAATGTGATGGCCGAAGGTGGGCCTTACCATGTTCGAGGCAAGCTACCGACGTATCTTGAAAGGCTTCGGGCATCAGATCGATCGCATTTGGCTGACCAGCTGGCAGAGAAATACGGCTTGTAATCACATGTTGTCGGCTTCACACAGCAAAACATCGAAGAGTGCGGGCGACGAAAAATTTATAGGAGAAGCGTGATCAGTTATGGATGTGCGAGGAAAGACAGGGTGATTGCTTCATCCGATATTCTCGCGGTAGCGTAGATCACTCAAGGGTTCAAAAACGTAAGGAAAAGTCATGAAGAACTTAACCATTTTTATCGCAGCGACAGCGATCTTTCTCTCTCTCGGCTCTGCCAACGCTGACGATCACGATGGCGGGCCTTTCTACGCTTTTTATCATGTTCAGGTCTCTAATCCTTCCACCTTAGTCAGTGCCATGGACACGTTTTGGGCATCAGACTGTGGCAAGCAGTACCCGGCCGATGTGGCCCTGCTGGAGGAGGTATTCAACGGATCGAGCCCGTCAACGCACTTTATTATTAATACGTTTCAAACCTCGGCTGACCAGGCCCAGGCCGCGGAAATAATGCGTTCGTGTCCTGATGCTGTCGCCTTCGTACAAAGTCTCTACGAATCGGGTACGCTTCCAGTAAGCCAGTACATGGGTTCAGCGCCGATTGATGAGAGTGATTGGACTGAGGATGTCGTCTTCTCCAAGTTTGACATCTCGGTCGAACCACAAAACCAAGAACGCTACGCCGACTCCTACGCAAAAATGATGAAGAAGATTTCTCGAGACGTTGAGATGCGCTCCTACGGTCTTGGAGCGGTGGGGTTCGGCAGAGACAGATTTACGCATTGGGTCTGGACGGGTGCGAGATCTATTCCCGAATTGAATGCGATAACACAGCGGCTCACGAGTCATCCGGTATTCATGGAATTCAATCAGGATGTTGGACGCATGCGTGATGTTGTAAATACCTCTCAGAACGTCATTATCAAAAGCTATCCCCGCCAATAGGGATAAGGGTCAGCCGCACGGTGCTCTAACGGATTCGATTGGCAGAACGAGAAGATAGAAGAAGGTAAAACCGATGAAATTATTCATCGCCTCTGTCCTCCCATTCCTAACTTTTTGCCGCCGCTTTCCTAAAAAGGCAAAAGAAGTCGGAGGTAGCTAGCGGAAATGAAACTCTTTTTCATTGGAATAATCTGCCTTCTGCCTCTTGGCGGCTGCGCTGGAGCTGTAAATCAGGCCGTGCCGCAGGTCGAAGATGAGGAACGTAAGAAAAACTGCGGTCGTGCAATGACCCAAAGATCTAAGTGCAGGGAGTCTTAGTCCGGTCAGAAAAATAAGTCTAATCGCAGGCGTGTTTAACTTAAATCCCGTTTCAATGCGGGGACTGGATGAGCTGCCACAAGTGACGGGCAAGTAAGGCAATACACTAGAAATGCTGGAGACAGCGGTAACCTAAAACTTATTCGCGAGGTAAGTGGCTGCCCCGCGTCAGTTACCGTGTTCGCTTGAAGCATTGTCGTTAAAAGAAGTCGCAGCGAGCTAAGTTGCTGTCTGATGGGTAACCAAATCCCTGGTCATCTGATGTGGAGAGAGTGCTCCTCAGCTGGAATTGGGGGATTGCCTTGAGGTCGTTTCTTTCGTGCGCGCTGAGGGTGCGTTTATACTTAGTCAAGGTATTGTGGTGTGTTGAGATGAGCATTTTTGGCAAGGATGAAGTAGCGATAAGCAAGTTCGCAGCAAGTATGCCGCTCCCGGTGTTCGAGCTGACCAGCTTTAGCCAGCCTGTCTCCCTAAGCCGCGCAAAGATCGCCATCGTTACTACGGCTGCGCTGCATCGGCTCGACGGGGATGGTTTTGAACTTGGCGACGGCGATGCTCACTTTGAAAAACTCCCTAGACATGCGCGAGATCTGGCAATCGGTCACCATAGCGTCAACTTTGATCGCGGCGGATTTGCCGCGGACATCAATGTGGTCTACCCCATCGATCGTCTCGAAGAGATGCGAGGCGCCAAAATCATTGGGGACGTTGCAGAAAATCACTACGCTTTTGCGGGTAATCAGTCCGACACCGTATCAGAAATCCGGCTGGATTCTGGACCTATGTGTGCCAAGGCTATGCTGGGCGAAGGCGTGGATGTGGTGTTGCTTACCGGCACCTGACCCCTATGCCCGCGTACTGTAGGTACGCTCGCACATGTTTTCGAAGATGCTGGTCTGGCTACGGTGATACTAACCCCGATGAAGGAAGTTGCCGAAAGAATGCAGGTGCCCAGAGCGCTACATACACGTTTCCCCGTCGGATTATCACTTGGTAAGCCAAAGGACCCTGAATTTCAGCGACGGGTTCTGCAAGCCGCGTTTGATCTACTACAAGCATCTTCGGGGCCAGTCCTCAAGACCTTCGCGGAGACGATTGCTTCGACGGGCGGTGAGCCCCTAACGTGTCCACTGCCGCCAAGGTTAAATACTGAGGTTCATCCCGCCGTCGATGAATCCCAGGCGTTGAAAGGCGCGTACGATCGAGCTTGCAAGAAGAATGGCAGGACGTCAGTGGGAATGCAGATCAACGCGGAAGAAGTCCCAGAAGCGATATCTAGGCTGGTCGAGATTGGTGCGGGCGAATCGTGGGACAGCGTCGGATTTCCGGAAGGTT
>JAYYHB010000272.1:0-4540 GCA_036157095.1 Pseudomonadota bacterium | reverse complement strand
CCGATACCGTGTTGAGTCATGAATGATGCTCGCTCATAAGTGCGGCGGCATGTTACCTGCGACATCATCCAGCGCCAACACAGAGGGCAACCCGCGTTTCAAGCACGCTGTGAGGCGTTAGACTTGCTCTGACGGTAACGCGGGCTCGCCGCACAGGCTTCTGGGATGAAGATGGAAAAACCGACGAATCTCAACAAATTTCGAAAGCAAAAGCGAAAAGAACGCGGTAGCGGCAACACGTTATGCCGGTCGGGTTTTCATCAATGGCGTGACGAGCCGAAGAAGCAATTCGATGTGAAGCAAGGTCGTCTGGTGAGCGTGCAGCGTTGCGCGCGCTGTAACGTGACGCGCACGCTCCTCACCTAAGTCATGCTACCCGGCGCTGGTAATATCCAGAGTAGCCAGGGGCGAGATATCGCACCCGACCCCCGTGCCGCCCAGCCCGCAGTAACCATTGGGTACCTTGGCGAGGTACTGCTGGTGGAAGTGCTCGGCATAATAGAAGGGGCCGGAAGCGATAATTTCCGTTGTAATCTGTCCGTAACCTGAAGCGGTCAGTGCATCCTGAAACAGCGCCTGACTGGCACGGGCCACTTCTGCTTGCTCATCGTCGTAAGTGTAGACCGCAGAGCGATACTGAGTACCCATATCGTTGCCCTGACGCATACCCTGGGTTGGATCGTGGCTCTCCCAAAACATTTTCAAGAGTTCGGCGAGGGTAACCACCGACTCATCGTAGACCACGAGCACTGTTTCGGTATGTCCAGTGCGACCAGAGCATACTTCCTCGTAGGTTGGGTTTTCGGTATAGCCGCCGGAGTAACCGACTGCTGTGGTATAGACACCGTCCATTTGCCAGAACTTTCGCTCGGCACCCCAAAAACATCCCATGCCGAATTGAACCCATTTGCAGCCGCTAGGGAAAGGTCCAACTAGGGTCTGACCTAGCACAAAATGGGTTTGCGGAACCGGCATGGTCTGTTGTCGTCCAGGCAGTGCATTGGCAGAGTTTGGAAGCTGCATTTTCGCTTGATATGACATCAACTGATCCCAGTAGTTCGAGTTCAACAGTGTAACCAATGAAGCGGAAGCCTCAACCGATCTGTGGTATCACGCAGCTAGGTCACAGTTTTTTCAAACTGCCTGTCCCTCTATCGGCAAATTACAACACCAGCTATTCTGGCAGGGGCATCCGGCAATGTCCGTCGTAGCGTTATTTCATCGGCACGGTCGGGATGCTATAAATGCGTGATGTTTATCCATGTAGCTCCGGCTTTAATCTCCCTGTGCAGCGCGCTACTACTTGGCGTCCTCAGCGCATGCGCAACTAACGCAGGCAACCTTACAGACAGTGTCAAAACCCCCAGCACTGCGAATTCTAGTGAGACCACTGATGCCGCCCCCTATCTGACCCTGGCAGATTTCGCCGAGCAGTTGGGCTACATGACTTCTCTCGAGGCCCGCGTGCTGGCGATACGTGATGACGAACCGCTAGCCATGGGTGCCCTAGGTTCCGCCTTGGTAGAGCGAAACCCAAACAATTTGACGGGCCACTACGCCCTCACCGCCTTTTATCAACACCTTGATGCTGCAGAGGCCATGGCTACACATAGCCTTGCATTCGACAAGCGACAGCTGGCAATCCTCGCGACCGGTGATGGCAGTCAAGAGCGCCCCTATCGCGTTACGAGTCGGGCTGAAGCTATTTTAACGCTCACGCACGATGAAAAGGTCATCGTTGGCAGCATCTATCAAAGCAATGGTCCGAAGCCGCTGCAGCTGTTGCTGCTATCCCGCAAGGACGCCGCAAGCCCGGTAGCGAGCAGCTACTTTGATCTGTCGGTTCTGGTGAATGCCGTGAGCGCAGGCGACGAAGTTAATAGGGAGAACCCTTGGGAGGCGCTGCGTATTTTGGCGGACAACGACGATTCCGCCGCACGTGCGGCCATTGGCACCTACTTGGCCGGCCAGCGACGTTACGAGCCCGCCATCGGTTGGTTGGAGATGGCCAGCAGAGAACCCAACCTGCTTGCCCATACGTTGCTGGCCCGAATCTTTTGGTACCAGTCTGGTGTGACCGACAACGAGTCTCAAGGCGATAGCGCACCGGTAGAGACCGCGCAAGAACTAGTGACAAAAGCCATTGAAAATCATGTAAAGGCTATCGATCTCGGCTCTACCGAGTCTATGTATACCCTGGGTCGCTGGCTGCTGGAGGACACCCATAAGTCAAGTGAGGATCCCGCACTAAGCCCCCAGAAAAAACGAGAAAAAGCGCTGTCGCTATTACAGCAGGCCGGCGGGCTAGGCCATGCGGAGTCCTACATCTATCTGGCCAGTCAATATCAACGCGGGTCGAGACTGCCAAAGAGCGATGACTTGGCAAATCGATACTTTGCCAAGGCCGCAGACTTGCGTAACCCCAAGGCCGTTATCAGCTACGCCCGCTACATTGCTGGTTCAAGCGAGCGAGAATCCCAAACACGGCTCATGCCACTGCTGCGCGAACTTGCCGACGCCAACGACCCCGAAGCCATGGTGGTCATCGGCAACCTTTATGCGAAAGGCGTGGAGGTCAGACGCTCGGCGCGCAAGGCTGTACGCTGGTACAAGAAAGCTGTCGAGCAGGTGCAGTCCAGTCATCACGGAAACGCCGCCATCGTTAATGAGGTGGCTTGGACCCTCGCGGTTACGGATCAAAAAGGCCTTCAAAAACCTGATTATGCCCAAGCCATCATGGATGAGATGATGTCGAGCAATAAGCAGGTTCAGACTCACCCTGAGTATCTAGACACTTGGGCAGCGACCTATGCCGCCAACGGCAACTTTCCAAGAGCCATTGAACTGCAAAAGCGGGCCCTGTATTTCGCGCGGACCCAAGAACGCAACGATGTGATAGACATACTGCAAACCCATCTGGAATCCTTCGAAGCCGGTGCCAACATTACTGACGACATCCCCTAGCCTTGCAGTTCTGGCATTGCTGAAAACCCAGCCGCCGCTGTTGGATGTGCGCGCCCCCGTGGAGTATCGACAAAGCAAACTGCTCAACAGCTTTAACGCCCCCATATTGAACGATGCCGAGCGAGAGCAGGTGGGTACAACCTACAAGCGAGACGGGCATGGCGCGGCGGTACTGCTGGGCCGAGAACTGGTCAGTGGGACTATCAGGACACAGCGTATCGAGCAGTGGCAAAAGTACTGTTTGGAAAATACCGATGCTCAAATTATGTGCTGGCGCGGTGGACTGCGATCAGCGCTGGCACAGCAGTGGCTAGCAGCCCAGGGCGTGCAGCGAGAGCGAGTGGTCGGTGGCTTTAAGGCGGTTCGCCATGGCTCCTTACATGTGCTGGCCAACCCACAAAAGCGGTGGTGGCTGGTAAGCGGTCGCACCGGGTCAGCGAAAACACCATTGATTCAATCATTGGAAAACGGCATCGATTTGGAGGGCCACGCCAATCACCGAGGCTCCGCCTTTGGCCGACGACTAACGCCCCAACCCACTCCCGTCACGTTCGAGTGTGCCTTGGCATCAGCCTACCTCAGGCTGCCTGGAGAGAGCCTCGTGGTTGAAGACGAGAGCCGCACCATTGGCCGCATCGGACTGCCTCAGGTGTGGCATGAGCAAATGCTGCAGGCCCCAATCGCACTTGTGGAGGCGAGTTTTGAAGAGCGCGTTGAGCATATTCACAAAGAATATGTCGCCGAAGCGCTTGATGAGCATCGGGACGCGGGCCTGATGCCGACAAACCTACTGACGCGATACGAAGAAGCGCTGGTGCGCATCAAGCGTCGACTCGGCGGCGCGCGGCTAGCAGATCTCACCCTAAGGTTGCAGCAGGCGTTCGCTGGGAAAACAGATCACCGGGACTGGATCAGTTATTTACTGCGGGAATACTACGACCCGATGTACGACTTTCAGCTGCAGCGCAAGACGGCTCGCATTCAATTTCGCGGGTGTCATGCGGACGTGGCCGCCTTTTTACGCGCCAAATCCTAGCCCCCGCTTCACTGGGTACGCCAGACCTATTTACGGCCTAAGAAGTCCTCCATCAACGTAGCTACCTGCTCTAGCTGGTCATGGTGTATCCAGTGGCCTGCCCCAGCAACATTATGCAGCTCGGCCTCCTTAAAGTACTGAAGCGTATCGTCCTGACCGGTCCGGTTTTGGAGGCCATTTCCCGCATTGACGAGCAGCGTAGGCGCCCTAATGCGCCGCCACAATTCAATGATCTCATCAACATCTAATCCAACACCGAGACAGTTGTAGGTGTACTGATCGTACTTCCAGGTGAACTGTCCATCCTCCAACTGCACTGCACCATGCTGGGTGAGATGAAAAGCCTGCTCAGCACGGAGCTGGGGATTGGCTTGCTGCATGCGTGCATAGGCTGTTTCCAAGTCTGCATATCTGCGCGGCTCGCGACCGGCAAGTTCCCTTGTCTGTCGGCTCCACTCGCGAATTTTGGCGGCAACACCAGAATCTGCATCCTCGCGCGACCAAAGGCCTATACCCTCCAGCAAAATCAATTTGCTAACA
>JAYYHB010000271.1:0-3114 GCA_036157095.1 Pseudomonadota bacterium | reverse complement strand
ACAAATTCGCAGCTACCATAGGACTGCGAGAAAAAGCGATGGCGATACTGGTGCGAAGCTCTAGCGACTCGGTATGGGTCGCCGCCACCGCCAACGGCAAAAATGCATCTTGACGGTTTTCTTGCGTGGAGACGCCTGTGAATCCGCCATCTTCAATGGCCTTTGCCGATGTCCCCACGGCATTCAAATCATGGGCGGGCAGTCCAGTGTTGATTTTCATGGTGCCAACCTTAGGCTACCCCTGCTGTTTTTGACGCGCGCTTTTGAACCCTGGACGCTCCATAAGGTTTGCCAGATAACGTTTGCAGTTGGGTTTGTAGCGCTCGTCCAATCCCAGCGAAACACCCAGGAACAGGGCGTAACCCACGGCGATATCGGCCATGGTGAATTTATCGGCGCAAAGAAATTCCTTGCCCTCCAGCGCCATCTCCACCGAACGCAGGCGCGAGTGATACCAAATAGAGTAGTCCTCAACTACCTGGGGAATCCGCCGCTCTTCAGGCTCGAGGCGCGTGTACCGTAGCACCAGGGTTTGCGGGAATGTGAGCGTAGCATCGCTGCGGTACAGCCAGTTTAGGTACTCGCCGTAGGCGGGGTGATCCTTGGCGACGCCCAATGCCCTTGAACCATACATATCTTCTAGGTAGTGACAGATACCCGAGGACTCCGTCATTACCAACTCTCCGTCGGTAAATGTAGGCACTGTGCCTAGAGGGTTTAAATCCAGATAGCCGGGATAGGTGGCGCGCGGCGGAAACTCCATATTGATAAGTTCGTATTCAAGGCCCAATTCTTCCAATGCCCAAAGTGGCCGCAAGGAGCGCGCGTCTGAGCAGTGATATAGCTTTATCTTCGTTGTAGTCATTTATTCTATCCTGTGTACGCATTCGCCATAGATAACACGAGAGCTAATCCAACAGCAGCGGTGCCAATAAATTTCGATGGTAGGCCGCATCTCCGAACTGGTATTGGCACCAAAGTGCGCGCCGCAAAAAAAGCTGTGCATCGCATTCGTAAGTGAAACCAAAACCCCCATGAAACTGCACGGCACGGTCACCAGCAAAGGCGAAGGCCTCGCTGCCTTGAGCCTTGGCCATTCGGACAGCTTCTTCTATCAGGTCGTTGTCTTGCTGAGCGATCAGCGTTGCCGCGCGGTAAAGATGGGAACGGCAGGCCTCCATGGACAGCAGAATCTGCACCGTGGGGTGCTTGAGCGATTGATAACTGCCAATGTATTGATCGAACTGTTTGCGCGTGGTGAGGTAATCGATAATCACGTGAAGCACGCCGGCTAGACCGCCGGACATCTCAGCGCTGAGCAATAGCAGCGCTGCATGTTCGATGCTGTGAAAATCTGATCCTGGCAGCAGCTGATCAGCGGGCAGCGCTAAAGCATCGACCTCTAACGTATAGCTGCGACGGGTTTCGTCAATAACGGTTTCTCGCACCAAGGCGCCCTCAGGTAACTGATCGGCTGATACGGCGATCAATCTAGCGGCGCCCTCGACCTGTGCAGAAAGGAGAATCACCGCTGCTTGCGTCGCGTCGAGTACGAAGCACTTCTTCGCGGTTAAAAGCAGCTTGCCGTCGTGCATTTCGGCAAAACTAGCTACCTCAGTCAAATTCCAGTTACCGTCTTCCTCCGTCAGCGCCAAAGATGCCGCACTACCCGCAGCTATCTGCGGCAGCCATTGCTCCTTTTGTGCCTCGCTACCGCATTGGATCAGCGCCTGGGTTGCCAGAGTGGTCGCCATAAAGGGCGAGCCCATCAGGTGCCTGCCCATGCTTTCAGCGATAGGTACCGCATCGGCAAGGGAAAGACCGAGACCACCATACTGTTCAGGTACGGTGATACCCAGCCAACCCAAGTCGATCATTTCTTGCCAGACCGAAGGATCAATACCCTGGGGTTGATCAATCTGTGCGCGCACTCTCTCTAGTGGCGAATGCTTGCGGCAAAAATCGACTGCCGTATCCATCAGCATGGTTTGTTCTTCTGAAAACTCTATCGTTGCCATGAAAAGGTCTTTCCTTTGTCGGTCTCGCAGGCCTAGCCCTTGGGTAGGCCTAGTACGCGCTCACCGATAATGTTGTGCTGGATTTGGCTGGTGCCGCCGCCAATGGTTCCCGAAAAGGCGTTGAGGTAGGAGCGCTGCCAAAGGCCGCCATCCACCGCTTCGGAACTTACAAAGCGTGCGCCGTTGGCACCCTGGAGTGATATTGCAAACTGACACATGCGCCGCTTGAGTTCGGTGGCTCGCAGCTTGCCCGACATGCTCACCGCATCTGGCCAGTCGGTGGCCAGCGCAGAGACCTTGGTGCGGGCAGCCATATAGCTGTTGCCTCTCGCTTCGGTGATCAAGTCCACCAGCTGCTCGCGTACATAAGGGTCTTCAATAGCGGGCTTACCATTGCGCTTGGCGCGCCTTGCCAGCTCGACGATGTCGTCAATGCTTAAGTCCATCATGGACAAACCGCCCGCCTGCCCACCAACAGCCCCGCGCTCGAACATCAAAGTAGTCATGGCCACTTTCCAGCCCTCGCCTTCCTTGCCCATTAAGCAGGAGGCTGGAATGCGCGCATCGTTGAAAAAGGTCTGGCAGAACCCGTATTCGCCGGTCAGCTTTTTAATGGGTCGTGGTTCAACGCCTTCGGTCTGCATGGGCGCCAAAAAGAAACTCAGGCCCGCATATTTGTTGGGACCATCCGTCGAGGTGCGTGCGATCAAAATCATGTACTTGGCATAGGAGCCAAGACTCGTCCATATCTTAGAGCCGTTGATTACGTACTCATCGCCGTCCTTCACCGCCTTGCACTGCGCGCTTCCCAAGTCTGAGCCGTGATCGGGCTCGGAAAAACCCTGGCACCAAATATCTTCGGCACTGAGAATGCCCTTAATGTACTGGCGTTTCTCTTCTTCACTGCCCATAGCAAGAATGAGCGGCCCTGCCCAATTCAAACCAATGGTATTGGGCAAAAACGGTACCCGATGTTTGGCCATGGCCTTGGTGGCGATGTCCTGAAACACCTGGTCCGTACCCAGACCGCCATACTCCTTGGGCCAAGACATACCCACATAGCCGTTTTCGTAGACCTTTTGCTGCCAGTCGCGCA
>JAYYHB010000270.1:0-7162 GCA_036157095.1 Pseudomonadota bacterium | reverse complement strand
CGATTCCCATGGAAATGGACGGCACCTTGGGCCTGGAGGAAATTGATTCGGCAATCAAACCTGACGACTTTCACTTTGCGCGCAGTCGCTTAATTTGCCTGGAGAAAACCCATGCGGGCGTACCCCTCCCCTTAGGCTACGCCGACGCGGTCGCAGCGCTGAGTGAGCGTAAGGGCCTCGCCATGCACTTAGACGGAGCAAGACTCTTCAACGCTGCCATCGCCCAAAACCGTAGTCCAGAAGCCCTCGCAGCTCCATTTGATTCGGTGTCCATTTGTCTGTCCAAGGGTTTGGGCGCGCCGGTTGGATCCGTGCTCGTGGGTCCCAGGTCGTTAATTGAGGATGCACGCCGCTGGCGCAAGGTTCTGGGCGGCGGAATGCGTCAAGCCGGTGTCATCGCCGCTGCGGGTCTGCATGCGCTCCATCATCACATTGCAGATTTAGAGCAAGATCATCGTCACGCCGAGCAATTGGCAGAATGCCTTTCGGACAATTTTGGAGACAGTGCAGTTCGCTATGCTACGAATATGGTGCACCTCAATCTGCCGTCAGATACCTATGCTGCCCTGGCAGAGCATCTGTCTGAGGTTGGTATCCGCGTTGGACGGCCTCGATGGGTATTGCATCGGGACGTTGCTCGTGAGGACATGAAACTACTGTGCAGAGCGATTCAGGGCTTCAGTATCGGCTAGGATCGTCATTCGTTACTGGTCAGTGGCGAACGCGTTGAGAAACCTTAGATTAAATACACCAGCCCAACAATGGCACCGGTTATCAGGTTGATCAATGTGCCGCAGATGACGGACTTCGGCGCTATCACCAAGTATTCGCTTTTGCGCTCGGGGATCAAGACAGATAGGCCGCCTAGCAAAATACCCAGGCTTCCTAAGTTTGCGAACCCACAAAGTGCGTATAGCATGATCATACGGGAGTGCTCGGAAAAGAGATTGGCGCTGGCGGAAAACTGCACATAGGCAATCACTTCGTTCAGAACCAATTTCGTGCCTAACAGCGCGCCCGCGGAACCCGCCTCTGACCAGGGTATGCCGATGAGCCAAGCCAAGGGCGCAAATAGCAGACCTAAGATCGATTCAAAGGTTAGGGCCTCATCGCTGGTGACACCCGACAAAATCATGTTGCCAAGAGCAACGAAGCTAATCAGAACCAGCAGCATGGCTCCGATGTTAACGGCCATGGCCAGGCCGTCCTGAGTGCCCTTTGTCAGGGCATCCATCGACGATTCATACTTGAGATCCAAGGTCCATGTATCGGTTTCAATGACCTTTGTTTCGGGTATGAATAATCGCGACAAGTAAAGTGCGCCAACTGCATTGATCATTGATGCGCCAACAATATGACCGACAACGCCGTCTATCAGGTCTCCAAGTAAGGCGGCGAACAAGATCATTACCGAGCCCGCTACCGTGGACATTCCCAAAGCCATGACGGTGAAAAATTCTGAACGAGTCATTTGCGCCAAATAGGCGCGAATGACCATGGGTGTTTCGATTAAACCCAAGAACAAACTGGCTGCACCGGCAGTACCCACTGTCCCGCTGACTCGAAAGGTACGCCGCAGTGCCCAGCTAAGACCCTGCACGATAGCGGGCAAAAGCCTCCAATGCCAGAGCAAGGCGACCACGACGGAAAATACGATGACCTGGGGCAAGACTCGAAAGGCGAACAAATACGGAGATTCAGGCACGGAATTTACAGGAAACTCTCCGCCACCTAAGTACCCAAACAAAAAGGTAGTACCGGCAGTACTCGCTTCGCCGACAGAGTTCACGAATTGATTGATACCCACCAGCACGGTACTTAACCAAGTGGAATGTAAAAACAGTCCTGCCAGGACAAATTGTACCGAAATGCCAATTAACACTAAGCGCCAGGATATCGCTTGTCTATTTTCGCTCAGCGCCCAAGCCAGCGCGACCAGAAATAGTATCCCCAAGAGAGCATGCATGTGGACCTCAATCCTGAATGGCAAAAAAAACGATGACGTAGGAGTCGATCAAGCGCCAATACCCGACGCCGGATTCTAACGCTTTGTTCGCCACGTGGTCACCAAGGTAGCGAATTCGGAAACACTGGCTCTGCCAATCTAAATCGACGCTAGCTTCCTGAAAGCCGATATAGTCTCCCGCAATGGGGTAAATCGCTTTGTAGCCGGCCTCTTTCGCAGCAAATGCCACGCTTGGTGCCGCGTCTGAAGCGTTGGAGAAAGCATTCACCTCTTCAGGTCGAAAAAGTGCTCGATAAAGTTTCTGCGTCACCCGTCCCTTCGCCTCCACATCAACACCGATGCCCCTAAGTGACGTGGATACGGCAGCGAGTGCCCAGTCTTTCGCATGACTGATGCTCCCGCATTGCCCCTTCGGCCAAACCGGGGCCCGCTCGTTGCGTAGGATTGGCTGTGCGGACAATCCCAGGTGCTTCTGAGCTAAGTGAGCACAGGCGCGTCCGGCCGCAAAGTCCACCAAGCGACTGTCGCCCATTTGTTGCGCAAGCACCCGCTCTGCGCCCAGGAGCTCCGAGCCCGTGTGTCTTTTGGGCAGCAATGCCATGGCGGTATCCGGCAATGCTGGCCAGGCGGGGTCGATCTGCTGCAGTGACGGAGTCTCACAGAACCAGTGCATGCTGGAACTGCTTTTTTTGGGTGTCGTTTATCAACGGATCTACTTTGCCTAACATCACAAGGTGAGTATCCTGCACGGCTTTTAAGATGCGGTAAACGATCCTCTGCCGCGATTTCTGGATAGAGACCATGGCGAATGTGATCCTTCTCAACGGCTGCTCCAGCGCAGGCAAAACTACCCTCGCGCTAGCACTACAAGATGTGCTGTCGGCGCCCTATCAGCATATTGCCTTGGACCAGTTTCGTGATGGCATGCCCGGCAGGGTCAGAGGATTGAATTCTCCAGTTGGAGATCCAGGGGCGACGGGACTCAATGTGGTACCTGGCGTTTTGCATGGTGAAGCAGTTACCCACATCCAATTTGGCGAATATGGAGAGCGTGTTCTGGCTGGCATGCGCCGCAGCGTATCCACGCTATCTGATCTAGGGTGCAACGTCATTGTCGACGATTTGCTGTTTAAGCCGGCCTACTTGGCGGATTACGTAGAGGTCCTGAACCCCGACAGCACCTGGTTTATTGGCGTCACGTGCAGTCTCGACATTGTGAGGCAGCGCGAAGCATCTCGTCCGGGACGCTTCCCCGGCACGGCTGTGTCACATTTTGACCAGGTCCACGCCCACGGTCGATCATACGATCTGACGGTAGATACCAGTCGGAAAAATCCTACAGCGGTCGCCCGAGAAATTGCCGCTCGACTCCAGCAGGCCCCTACCGCATTTCATTCGATGGCGGCTGATCGTTTTTGATTGGAGACAGAGTCAAACGGTAGATGTCCGCAGAACGAAGGCCGTAGCGGCGTTCATGGGAAACGTAGGCCTGATCATCCCGAGCTTTCGCAAAAGCGATCGCCTCACGCTGTCCTGCAAAGGGCAGCATCACGCGCACGGGTGGCGCCTCTAACGCATCGAGATCAAACAAATAGGCATGCTCAAGGGTGGTCACGAGCAAACGGTTATTAGCGATGCTCATGCCAGTCGGCATGCCAAGGTACTCCCATATACCGCCGTAAAAATCGACTTCGGCGAGCTCCGGCATAGCGAATCCTTCGAGTGAGGCAACGTAACTGGCGGCGATCGGCTCAGCTGGAGTGGCCTGTGACTGCACTTCATGGGATTCAATTGAGGGCAGTGGCAGTCGGTAAAGTTCCGGTGGCTTGGTGCGCTTGCTTAAGACAAGTATCTGCTCCCGCAATGGGTCCACTGCGATGGCCTCGCTATCTCGAGGGCCTCCTGGGTAGACAAAGTGCTGAGAGACGAGAGGCTGCAAAACCGCACTGTCGGCAAGGGTTTTGACGTCTGGCTCCTTCAGGATGATGTACGAAACAGAATCTCGCATGGCAAAGTTGTCGCCGATGTCTGCAATTAGCAAATAGTTTTTTCCCCGCCAATGGAAACTGTCCATGGCCTCCCAGTCCCACGGCTTTGGAAGATCTATAGGCCACCGACCAACATGCTCTCCACTAACCGTTAGCGCAAATAACTCTGCGTCACTGCCACTGTCATTAATTGACCAAAGGATATCTTCATGAAAATTGCTCACGGCCAGGCCGCTGGACTCGTTTAGTCGCCTTGATTTGATTTGACCCATCCATTGAATCTTCACCGGGGCAATGGAGACGTTTGCCTCGGTTTTGTGAGGTTTTATGTGTTCCGAAAAAGCCCCCGCGGCATTCGCCAACATTGCTGTCAACAGCAAACAAAGGACAGCAGTTCGTCTGTTCATTCTCAAGTGATAAAAGTTCATTCTTATCAGGATCTGTTTCGTAAATTTTCGGTTTCGCGCAGGTCGTTACACCGAACTACGCCTCAAGCTTTGGGTATGGCAATGTTAGCACCGACCCTTCCGCGGACAGGCATGAATTAGGAGATGTTTGGCCAATGACTGACTTGCAATCATCTGTAGCTGCGCTCGCTGGCCTGCTGAACCAGAGTCAAAACACCATATTTTTCACAGGAGCGGGCATCAGCACCGAATCAGGTATTCCTGACTTTCGCAGCCCCGGAACCGGTCTTTGGAACAAGATTAAGCCGATACAATTTCAAGATTTTGTGAATTCGCAAGATGCTCGGAATGAATCATGGCAGCGCAAATTCGATGGTGATGTGATGGCAAGAGCGGAGCCAAACGCCGGGCACCTCGCCATTCAGAAGTGGTTCGGAGCCGGCAAGCTCGGGGGTGTCATAACCCAAAATGTGGACAATCTGCATCAGCTGTCTGGATTGGATGAAGATCGAATTGTCGAACTCCACGGTAACGCCACCTACGCGAGTTGTTTGTCCTGTGGGGCACGATATGAGCTGAGCGAGCTTCGCGAACAATTTCGAAGCCACGGCGAGGTAGGTCCCTGTTCTCTCTGTGGCGGTCTGATTAAGACCGCTACAATCTCTTTCGGTCAAAGCATGCCAGAAAGCGAGATGTCAAAGGCACAACAAATGGTCGAGTCCTGTGACCTGCTGATTGTCCTGGGCTCTTCGCTGACCGTCTATCCGGCAGCGGGTTTCCCTAGATACGCGAAACAGTTGGGCGCATCACTCGTCATCGTAAATCGTGAAGCCACAGATCAAGATTACTTAGCCGACTTAGTGATCCACGAATCGATCGGTGAGGTTATGTCCGCGGCAGTTATAAAGGCTGAGTAGAGGCTCATTCTTCATGTATATCGCTATCGAAAACCTTAGAATTTCTGCGGACGAATTGCGCGAGAAAATCTATACGCTTATGCCGAAATGGCTCGAGGACGAGCTGGATGAATTTCGATACCTTAGCGGTGGCTACAGCAACGTAAATGTAGCCTTTAGGCGCAATAACGCCGCATCTGACCGTAAAAATAAGCTGAGCAAGTACTACGTGTTTCGTCTGCCCCGACGCCCACAGCCATACGTTAATCGCCAGGCTGAAGCGACATGGTATGAGCACATGCCAGAGTCGGTTGGCCCTTCCCCGATAGTGCTGGACGTGCCAAGTGGACAAATGATCACCCCTTGGTTAAGCGGCGATTTGCTGGTCGATGTCTTTCATCAAAGATACTGCGAGGATGATCTGACCAGCTATCTGAAGGCTCTGCACGGGCTACTGCCAGGGGTCGCGGAGCAATATCATGTCCCTTCCCTGGTACCGCAATTTATAGAGACCGGCTGGCCCGAGGATATGGAGCGCTCAATATTCGTGGAAAGCGGCGCAAATCCCTTGTCGAGATCAAATGCGTTAGTAACCTGTCATAACGACCTAAACCCTTGGAACATACTTGTTACCTCCCATGGCTGGAAAACCCTCGACTGGGAATTCGTTGGGCGCAATGACCCTCTGTTCGACTTGGTTGCCCTGCATCAAGGGTTGCAGCTAGATGAGGCCTCGCTGCCGAGGCTCGCAAAAGTTTTCTTGCCCAGCGCGGCTCCAGAGCGGCTCAATCGAGCAGTCGCGCAATTTTGGTTGCGAGAATGGTGCTGGGCGAACTATCAAATCCGGCATGGGAATCGACGAGCTGAAATCGTCGAACAAGAGCGCGATGCTAAACGTCGGCTGGGGGCATTGCCTAAGTTTTAGCCGAAACCCTCAATTGCTGCTAAGGCATGCGCTAGACGCGCCTGCTCAGTGCCCTCGCAAATCGAATAAAGACACCCACGGTTAGTCAACTCGGCTTCATAACGCGCATACAAACGGTCGCGATCAGATGGGTTTTCTCGTTGCGGGTCGGGCTGCCAGGGTATGTCTGGCTTGCACAGCAAATAACGGCGGGTGGCTTGGCAGTGCCATTGAGACGACAGCTGCCGAGGAACCGGTCCGAACTTCTCTTGCCACCAGACAACAAGGGTTAACAGATCGGTATCTAAGATGGCATCACCCTTGCTGCACGTCAGTGCTTCCGCTTTTGCCTGCATGGACGCCAAAATCAGCAGATCAGATGGACGGTAGCAATAGCTGCCAGATTGGGCATGTCTACCTTCTAAGTAGGCGCGGGCCAACTCTGGCAATACTGGCCAATCCAGGTGTGCGTGAAGCTGCTCGGCAAGGGAGGACTTACCGCTGCACTCTGGGCCAGTGAGGACCCAAATCATTCAGCCATCCTCTTTCGCCATTGCAGCCAACCCCAGACAGCCATGAGCAAATACACGACATAAAGCCCTGCATATAAAAATAGGCCTGGGTTGGCGTTCATACCTTTGACAATGTATAGCCCAATTTGCACCGCATCAATAACAAACCAGGCCACCCAACTGCTAAGGAGTTTCCGGGCAGTCATCCACATGGCAACAAAACTGGCGACAGTGGTCAGGCTATCAATGTAGGCCATATCCGCTTGGGTATAACGAGCGAAATAAAATCCCATAATGAGGCTGCCCATCAGCGTGATTCCCAGTAGGCGGATCAGCGTGTTCCGCGCTAGCCGCTGGGGCAGCAATTCACCCTGGGATGCACGTAACTGTTTGGCGCCGTACACCCAGTAGTACCAGCCGTAGGCATTCATCAGGACGTAGTAAAGGTTCAGCACAACGTCGGCATAGAGCAGTGCTCTGGCCACCACG
>JAYYHB010000269.1:0-3472 GCA_036157095.1 Pseudomonadota bacterium | reverse complement strand
AATCCTCGATGCAAGTATGCCGCCATGACGGCTTCGCACAGCTTGGCCCGCAGCACCGCGAAAAATTTTATGGCTTGCCTTGTGTTTCACGCGTTTTGACGGTCGTAAGTCTGAATTAATGCGATTTCGGAAACTGGCGATCCATCGCAGCCATCATATCCTCAAAACGATCCTCTAGCATTTTTCGAGTGTGAGTACCGTCACAGAAAACGTAAAACTCGTTGGCTAAGATGGCGCGCACCACTTGATAGCCGACGGTTTCGGCTGCGACTGCCATAGCATCGATCATCTCTGCCACATTTTCCGACACTCTTGTTTTCAAAGCCTTGATGATCGGCGTATCAACCACGTGCGGACACAGCACTGAGACCCCCACATTGCTGTCAGCCAAATCGTTGCGTAAAAATTCACTCAAACCCACTAGTGCAAATTTGCTTGTGCCATAGCCAGACTGATGACCGTGACCATGTATACCACTGAAAGAGGAAGTGTTAACGATATGCGCATCTTCTCCATGCTCGAGCATCCCTGGCAGGAAGACTTTGATACCGTTGTGCGGCCCCCAGAAGTTCACTTCATGGGTCCTGCGCCATCGTTCTTCAGGGGTGTCGAGCACCTTTGCGCCCCCCGTGATACCGGCGTTATTGCACAAAACATGCAGAGGTCCAAAGCTTTGTTTGATCGTCGTGGCAGCGCTGGTTAGGGCATCAAAATCTGTGGAGTCCACATTAAGAGCGAGCACCCCTTCAGTGATCTGTCTCAAGTGCTGCTCGGCAATTGTCAGCTCTCTATCTCGGATATCAGTTATGACGACATTCATGCCTTGGCGAGCGAATGAAGTTGCCATCCCAAGCCCGATACCAGTGCTACCTCCAGTAATAAATGCAGTTTTACCTGCGAGAGTTTCCATTGACTTCAACCTTCGACACCCTTGGAAGCAAAGTACTGATATGGCTAGCGCGACACAACCATGGTGCTGTTAAAAGAGAGCCGAATTCACCCACTAAAAATCACAATTTGAAGATCCCTAAGAACATGTCTAAAGATATCGTCTGCGCTTTCACTCTGTGCCCAATTCAGGCGTTGCGGAGATTCGCTTCTGTTATCTGTTGGGCACGCAGCTTGTTGTCTCAGGCAACTGAACAGCTCGATTCGACAAGGCCAAGATTCCTGCAACAAACGCGCGCTGGATTAAAGCGATCAATTTTCGACACTTGGACCCGAGCACGTTAAACGTCCCTGATGCGACAAGTGCCAAGAAGGCCAAATTTTAGGGGCCGAACTGGCTTATTATCAGAAACTTCAACCAGGAACTATCGCCAGATTCTTCGTCAGAGTGCTTGGCCGAATTGCTTACTCACTACCAGCAAACCGAAAGATAGGGCCAGTCGTCTTAGAGAAGCTGCAACCCCCAATACGCGAAGCAACTAAAGCGCTTCGCCGCCCAGAACCGCAGGCGTTTCGCAGTATGTGGTCAAGATGTAGTGTTGGTGCTCCACGATTCGGCTGCTCAACGCTTTGGCAATTCCCGGCACTCGTGAATTTGCAGCAAAAAACTTCAGCATGCCCTGATTCTGTTGAGTCACCGGCATAATTTCAGGTGGCGTGTCAGTGATACACATGCTCATGGTTGCCCAATAAATGTCTGCGGCCGTCAACGCCCCCCCAACCAGATAGCGAGAGCCCTGATCAGCCTGTAACTGCAGCTGGCGATCCAGCAAGGCAATCACCTCGGCAACTTTGCCCGGAGCCGCTGCGCTCCCCTCGTCGCTGTAGCCGTATTTTCGGCCCAACGGCCCATCATTCATTATGCGCATATTCCAAACCAAACCGTCTTCAGCCAACACTACAGCGCAAAGCCCGAACATTTCTGCCCGAAGTTTCATATCTGCTGGAATCAGTGCAGGACTATCCGTACCGCCAACCTGTTCCGCCAAGGCAAGTTGCTCGACCCAAACATTACGAGGTCGTTCTTCGTTGTAGAACATCGTCGGCAAACTTGTCTGACTCGTGAGTTCAAAGAGCCGTGCTTGCCGATCTTCACCAGTCTCCTTGTCCACTCCCATCATTGGGTGTTTCGCTCTAATCACTGGGATGCCCTTGACGAAGCAGATGTTTTTAAGTGCTTCCGCGTAGAGCGCCTGAACTCCTGGGATGAAGGTAATGCGCATGCCACTTTTAAGTGCTGCGGCCTCCTCTAACGAGATGAATACTGGTGAGTCACTGGTCCTTTCGGCTGTCATTAGTCTCCCCCATAAGCTGTGTTTACATCCTGATGCAACCTAAAATACTGCCACGAACTGAGAATATCGATAACGCTGTTACAAATAATTTGAGGAATTCATCTGATTTCTCGCACGTTGCTGCACCAAAAGCCTTCGCTCAGATACAGCCTCCGCCGAGGGGCTGCGATGGCGACGACAAATATCAGCCTCGTAAACCATTGCGTCACCCAGAGATAGGTCGTAAGCATGATCAATTTGTCGTTTGTACTCATTCATCACATCAGGCACGCAGGACAACATATCCTGAGCCAACTCATAACAAGTCGGCAAAAGTTCTTTTTGAGAAACGATGCGATTGACCAAACCCCACTCGTAGGCCTGCTGCGCAGATAAAAAATTGCCTGTTAAAGAAAGCTCTTTGGCCCGGGCGAGTCCAACCGCACGCGATAGTCGAGCGCCCAGCCCCCACCCAGCAATTAAGCCAATACGTGCATGAGTATCAGCAAATCGAGTTTCCGGAGTAATCACGAGCAAATCGCAGGAAAGTGATATCTCAAAGCCACCAGTAATGGCCGCCCCGTTAATCGCTCCAATTATCGGCTTGTTCACCTCGCGTAACAGGGAAGGAGGGTCTTTGGGCTGAACTGCGCTGCGCTCTTTTACTGGCGAGCCCATCTCTTTGAGATCTAGTCCCGAGCAAAAAGCCTCGCCCGCCCCGGTGAGTACCACTACGCCCACCTCAGAGTCTGCACCGATATCCTCGAGCGCGGCTTGAAGCTCCCAACGCAGCTCTAAAGACAAGGCGTTCATTTGGTCAGGTCGATTCAAAGTGAGCGTCGCAATGCCGTCTTTTTTTTCGACGAGCAAAACTCTTTGTTGCATTTCAATCTACTCCTTTTTCTGTCGCAGTGTATTTGCTTAACGGCCCATTCTTTCGGCGCCCGCAACAAGTTAATACTTACTCCGCCTCCCATAGACTGCGATGCAACTCGTCGGGATCTTGTGCCACCGAAAACTGCTCGTCGATACATAAACATAACCGCCGCGTGGATTGATATTTGGGCCATTCGGGTAGAGCGTTTGCCCGTCCGTAGCGATTCGGGTTGCCCCAGCGGGCCATTGCAATCACTAACCCAGACCAGTGCAATCCCACGCGTTGAACTACAGGGTCACGAGTGTCATGAAACGTGTAGGCGTGCGATGTGGGCTTAGAAACCGTATTGAAAGTAAACGCCATCTCAGATGCA
>JAYYHB010000268.1:0-4056 GCA_036157095.1 Pseudomonadota bacterium | reverse complement strand
TCGAGCAGCGCATAGTTGCGGCGCGGGTTCCGGAAATACCGCCTGCACTGCAGCAGCAGCTTGTCGCCTTTATCCACGAACTGCGTACACTGGACCTAAAAAAGATGCCGGCGATTTCCGAGACCATCGACTGGGCAAGAACCCTGCTCCTTCTGCATGCCGATGCGCTAGATGCCACAATGGTTCGAGATACATTGAATGTGATCCTAAAGTTTCAGGAAGACATCGATAACGTTAAGGGCGAGGTTGCTGCCATCACTGCCAAGATAGCTAAGTAGGCGGCGTCGTGGGGGTTGAGCGCACCATCAGTAATTTCATTCGCGCCCTGCGCAACGCGGAGGTGCGAGTCTCAACCGCTGAAACCTTGGATGCGATGAGTGTAGTCGACCTGGTTGGGTATGAGGACAAAGCGCATCTCAAACGCTCACTGTCCCTCGCACTGCCAAAAACGGCTGACGAGAAAAACACCTTCGACGCCTGTTTTGATCAGTTCTTTCAATTTCAAGACGTGCGCGGTGAAACCGCTAGCGATAGCATGAGCGAAAGCGAGCAAGAAGGTGAGGAAAGCGGAGAAGGGGGAGACGGAGAAGGCGGCGGTGCAGGCGGCGAACCGCAGGCCCAAAACCGCGGCAAGAAAAAATCTAAATCCAAGGCTAAGCAAAACAATCTCTATGAGGAGGAAGAAGAAGCTGACCTTGGCCCCGGCGAGATTACAGAAGCCCATTCACGGTTAGGTAAACTGCTGATGGCTAACTCACGTGTGGAATTGGCGCAGTCCATGGCGGAGGCCGGTGAGGCGATCAACCTGCGCGAAATTCAAATCTTCACGCAAAAGGGCCTATATGCCCGGCGCATCATGGACCATATGGGCCTTCCAGACCTGAATCGGGAAATCAGCGATTTGCGCACGGACTCGCGAGTCCCGGCTCGACGGCTCGGGCAGCAACTCAAGCAGCGTCGAGACTTTTTGCGCGAGCAAGTACGCGACTACGTCGAGCAACAATTCATGCTCAATGCAGATGTCTCGGGAAAGCGTCTGCGTGAGGAAATGCTCCGATCCGTAAAACTCTCCAATGTCGAGCATCGCAACTTTCGCCTGATTCAAGAAATGGTTTACAAGATGGCGAAAAAGCTGAGCACCCTGCACAGCCGCCGTCGCAAGGTCTTTAAACGCGGCCAGCTCAACGTACCGAAAACCCTGCGCAACAATATGTCCTATGACGGGGCCATCTTTGATCTGTACTGGAAGTCAGTAAAAGTAGATCGCCCCAAGGTCTTCGCCATCTGTGACGTATCGGGGTCCGTAGCGAACTACGCGCGCTTTATGCTGATGTTTTTGTACAGCATGGACGAAGTCATGCCCAAGGTACGCAGCTTTGCCTTCTCGTCAGACTTGGCAGAAGTCACCGAGCTGTTCAACCGCAATAAAATTGAGGACGCCATCGCCAAGGTACTGCATGACTACAGCGGCGGTTCTACCGACTACGGCCAGGCCCTACTGGACTTCAAAAAGCTGTGCCTAGATGACGTGGACAACCGCACCACTATCATCATCTTGGGTGACGCTCGTAACAATCACGGCGAAGCCCATGCCGAGGTACTAAGAGAACTCTATGACCGTTCAAAACGGGTCATTTGGCTCAACCCCGAAGCCAAGCTCGCTTGGAATACGGGCGATTCAGAGATGCGCAAATACGGCGCCTACTCCCACCAGGTCGAAGAATGTAACTCTCTGATGCACCTTGAGCGTGTGGTGAGCAACCTGCTGCGACAGACCAACTAGGCACTTCGCGAGCAGCATCAATCAGACCACTTTGGGTGGAGCAGCCGTCTTAGCGCACCCTTGTCTGCTCATCGACCCAAGGGTACGAAGCCTGTTTCACCGCACTTTCTAGCCTTATTGGTTAGAAATACCGGAGTCTTTGCGGCACACTCTATTCATCAAACTTTAGTGAACATTCGCCATTAATAGTCGCTCACCGAATCGCCAGCTTGCGACATTTTTCGCACTAGCTTTTGCCGCAGTGGCGGCGCTGATGCTGGTCCTGCACTACGCCAGTAGCAGCCTGACCGGAGCGGTCACCGACGTTTCAGCGGTAGATGTCGAGAGTAATAGCATCTCCATCCTCATACGCGAGGAACCACCACAGCTCGACAGCAGTCGTGCCACCGATGCGGTTTCCGGCATGGTACTCGGCCATGTGATGGAGGGTTTGGTGCGCATGGGCATGGATGGTCGCCTTGAAGGCGCTGTGGCCAAGGACTGGGAAGTTACACCAACCACGGCGACATTTTGGCTTCGCGATGATGCCAAGTGGAGCGACGGTCGACGGGTCACCGCCGCCGACTTTATTTTTTCCTGGCAGACGGCGCTAAAGCCAGAGACCGGCTCCGAATACGCCTTCTTACTATTTGCCATAAAGAACGCCGAAGCCATCAATACTGGTGCCCTGCCCCCGAGCGCCCTCGGCCTATCCGCGCCGGATTCCAATACCCTGGTTATCGATCTTGAGCGGCCAGTACCGTTTTTCGACAAAATGTTGGTCTTTCCCACCTTTTACCCTATTCGTGAGGACTTTTACGCAACCACCGAGGGACGCTTTGGCGCCGACGCTGACCAATTGCTCTATAACGGCCCTTTTCAGATTACGCGGTGGGTGCACGGCTCTAGCATGACCTTTGAACGCAACCCGCACTATTGGAACCAAGAGGAGATTCATCTCGATGCCATCCACGTGCCTTACATCACTTCTGATGCCACCGCGTCACTCAACTTTTTTAAGGACAGCAAGATCTCCATGACCGGCCTGCAGGCAGAGAATTTGACCGAGGCTATGCGCATGGGCTGGCAAATTCGACAGCACCGAGACGGCACGGTTTTCTATATCGACTTTAACTTCCGCGACGATCGGGCGACGGATAATTTGAATCTCCGGCGGGCCATTCAGGCAGCACTGGACATGGAGGAGATGGTCTATAAGGTGACCAAGCTGCCGGGCTATGAACCAGGCGTGTCGCTGTTTCCGGGCTGGCTAATGGGTGAGAAGGACCTTCTTCGGCGGGAATATCCGCCCACCAAGATCAGCCCTAACGCCTCCTCGGCCAAGGCCTATCTGCAGGCAGCCATGCAGGAACTTGGACTCGACGAGCCACCTGACTTGGTCTTGCTCTCCGGGGATAACCCCATATCCAGCGTGCAGTCCGAGTGGGTACAGCAGTCCCTTAAAACTACCCTTGGCATCTCGGTCAAAATCGACAAACAGATCTTTAAACAGCGGCTCGCAAAAATGACCGCCGGTGACTTCGACATGGTGCTGGCGGGTTGGGGCCCGGACTACAACGACCCGCTAACCTTTGGAGACCTTTACGCGTCTTGGAACAAAAACAATCGCGGCGAATACAACAACCCTGAACTGGACGCCTTGATCGATACCGCCCAAAACCAGCTAGAGCCAGCCGCACGTATGCGCGCTTTTGGTGATATCCAGCAGCACCTTATCGAGAACGCCGTGTTGCTGCCCATGTACGAGCGTGGCGTCACCTATGTAGTCGACCCGCGCATCAAGCAGCTCAAGCGCAGAGTGATTGGGCCCGACCCCGATTGGAGTCGGGCCTACATCGATGCAGGCAGTAAATAGCACAAGCTAATGGGCAATAACATGAAGAAAATCAACGGATGCTAAGGTACTTCGCCAAACGCATCGTGCTTGGTCTGGTCACGATTTGGTTCATCGCCAGCGCAACTTTCTTCGGCATGCATGCCGTACCAGGCGATCCTCTGGCCGGCGACAAAGCCATGACCGCACAAATCCGCGCCAACCTCGAAGCCAAATACGGCCTCGATCAACCCCTTGGCACCCAGTATCTGATTTACCTGGGCAATATTGCTCAAGGGGATTTTGGCATCTCTTACACGCAGGAGAACCGGCGGGTAAACGACATCATTCGCGAGCACTTCCCGATTTCTGCGACCCTGGGAATATTGGCCATTGTCTTCGCTGGGTTGGGCGGTGTGTTATGGGGTGCGCTCACCGCTCTTTACCGAAATCGCTGGCC
>JAYYHB010000267.1:0-4285 GCA_036157095.1 Pseudomonadota bacterium | reverse complement strand
CGCCGCCAATTTTTTGCGCGGCCTCAACGGCTTCGTCGGCGGTATCTACCGCATACCCCTCAGACACAGGCAAGCCATACTGTGCGAACAGGCTTTTAGCCTGATACTCGTGTAGATTCATGGCGCGTTTTCTCTCCCTTTAATCACATCAACGAATGATGCGTTTGAATATGTGTTACTACCGTTTTACCCGATTGACGGTATGAATGGCATGACCGCGGGCACTCAAAGCAGCCTCGTGCATCCCTTCGGACAACGTCGGGTGGGCAAACATGATCAGGCCTAAGTCCTCTGCAGAGGCGCTGAATTCCATGCTGATTACCGCTTGAGCGATCAGTTCAGAGGCCTGAGCGCCGATCACATGGACACCTAAAATACGATCTGTCTCGCTGTCTGCAATAACTCGGATCATGCCTTCGCTCTCGCCAGCAGCCAGCGCACGACCGTTCGCCGCATAAGGAAAGCTACCGACGTTGAAAGCTTCGCCATCGCCCTTTAGCTGCTGCTCGGTTTTACCCACCCAAGCGATTTCGGGGTGGGTATAAATCACGCTGGGCACAGTGTCGTAGTTGACGAGTGGCTTGTGGCCAGCAATGCGTTCCGCCACCATGATGCCCTCTTCCATCCCCTTGTGAGCCAACATGGGGCCGCGCACCACATCACCAACAGCGTATACATTCGTAGCGTCCGTAGCGCATAGGTCGTTCACATACAGAAACCCACGCTCGTCGAGATTCACGCCCGAATCCGGTGCGAGCAAACCCTCGGTAAAGGGTCGACGACCAACCGAAACAATGAGTTTATCCACTTCTATGGTGTGCTCACCCTCTTTGTCTTGATAAGTGACGCATACATGCTTGTTTTTACCGGTGCCCTTGATCTCGGTGCCCATCACCCGCGCGCCCATACGAATATCCAGACCTTGTTTGGTCAAAATACGCTTGGCGTCGCGCGAAATGCGGTGATCGGCCATGGGCAAAAATTCGTCCATGGCTTCAAGCACAATGGCTTCAGAGCCAAGTCGGTTCCAAACGCTACCAAGCTCCAGACCAATCACACCTGCGCCAATGACACCAAGCCGCTTCGGGGCCTGCTTGAATTCCAGCGCCCCGGTGGAATCGACGATGATGTCGTCAGTAAGGGGCGCTGGTGGAATTTCGACTGGCACAGAGCCAGGTGCCAATATGACGTGCTCGGCCTGCAGCACTTGCTCCTCGCCGCCATGAGGTGTGAAACCTACCTGACGATTCGCATAGAGACGACCCTTTCCCGCCAAGGCGGTCACGCCATTACCCTCGAATAACGCGGCAACGCCTCCTGTTAGGCCGGCAACGACTTCATCTTTACGCTCGATCATACGCGGTACATCGGCGCTAACTTTGCCGGTTTTAATACCTAGATCCGCAAACTCATGCTTTGCCTCCACAAACTTATGGGAGGCATCGAGCAAGGCCTTGGAGGGTATGCAGCCCCAGTTCAAACAGGTGCCACCCAGTACAGGCTTGTCGTTTTTATCCAGCATCATATTGATGCAGGCTGTATTCATGCCCAGCTGGGCAGCTCGTATGGCGGCGTGGTAACCCGCAGGTCCACCCCCGATAACAATTACGTCGTAGGAATCACTCATTTACAGTTCCAACAATATTCGCGCTGGGTCTTCCAGCATGCCTTTGATCGCCACTAAAAACTGTACCGCTTCGCGCCCGTCGATCAATCGGTGATCGTAAGATAGGGCCAGGTACATCATTGGCCGAATCACAATTTCACCATCAACCACGACCGCACGCTCTTGAATGTTGTGCATGCCCAGCACACCAGTCTGCGGGGGGTTCAAAATCGGCGTCGACATCATCGAGCCGAAAATGCCGCCGTTAGAGATGGTAAACGTACCGCCGGCCATGTCTTCCAGCCCGAGTTTACCGGATCGTGCTTTCTCTCCGTAGGCCATGATCTGATCTTCAATTTGCGCGAGCCCCAGGGCGTCCGCATCGCGGACTACCGGCACCACCAGTCCACGATCTGTGGAGACGGCGACGCCGATATCATAGTAGCCGTGATAAACAATATCGTTACCGTCTATGCTGGCGTTCACTGAAGGGAAACGCTTGAGCGCTTCGGTTGCCGCGCGAACAAAAAACGACATAAAGCCAAGTTTGGTGCCGTTGTGCGCCGCCTGAAATTCGGTTTGATGGCGTTTGCGCAGCTGCATGATGGGCTGCATATCGACCTCGTTAAACGTGGTCAGCATAGCGGCGTTTTGCTGGGCCTCTACCAAGCGCTTGGCCACACTAGCCCGCAAGCGTGTCATGGGTACTCGGCGCTCAACACGCTCGTCATCGCTGCCAGCAAACATGGTGCCGGGCGGCGGCGCGGATGGCGTCTGTGCTGGAGGCTGTGCAATAGGCACTGGGGTCTCAATCGGGGCAGGATCTTCGGCTCCAGGGCCCGAGCCCAGGGCTTTGGCCACATCTTCCTTTGTTATACGACCATCCCTACCACTGCCAGTCAAGCCCGTCAGATTCAGCCCAGATTCTGCGGCCATTTTCTTCGCGGCAGGGCTGGCGAACCGATCACCATCGGCGCTCGCTTCAGGTGTCGCCGCTACATCAGCTTGCACGGAAACAGCGGGCGCCTCGGCTGCATCGTTGCTTTGTGCCGCTGGGGCGCCAGGCTCAAACTGAGCAATGGGTTCCTCTGATAACACCGTGTCGCCCTCCTGCTTGAGGATCGTAGTCAGCACGCCGTCTTCTGGGGCGAACACTTCAATCACCACCTTGTCGGTCTCAATATCTACCAACAATGTGTCGCGGGTGACAAACTCGCCAGGCTGATGATGCCAGGTGGCGACACTGCCATCTGCGATCGACTCGGGGAAAATAGGTGCATTAATTTCCATACTTAGTGTCCGTTCTCCAGTTCTACGCTTGGCTCTTCGGTGAGAGCGGCTCTTACCAATTGCTGTTGTTGTTCAAGGTGAACGCTGGCATAACCCACGGCTGGTGCCGCGAAAGCCTCTCTGCCTGCGTAGTGCAGGGTGACTTTCTTTCTTGCCATGCGGTTTATAACTCTGCGCAGGCGGTATTGAATCGAAAACCACGCGCCCTGATTAATGGGCTCTTCTTGGCACCAGACGATGTTTTCGACTTTGTCGAACGGAGCCATTGCAGCGAGTAATTCATCGTCGGGAAATGGATAGAGCTGTTCGATCCGGATGATCGCCACATCGTCTAGCCCCTGCTCGGCTCTGGCTTCCCACAGATCGAAGTAAACCTTGCCGCTGCAAAGGACAATGCGCTTCACTTTTTTCTTTTGCAAATCTTCGGTTTCACCAATGACCAATTGAAAGTGGCCGTCGCAGAGCTCATCTACCGTTGATACCGCGAGCTTATGTCGCAGCAAACTCTTCGGCGTCATCGCGATCAAAGGCTTGCGCGTCGGACGAATAGCCTGGCGGCGCAGCATGTGAAATACCTGGGCCGGTGTTGACGGCACACAAATTTGCATGTTTCGCTCGGCGCAAAGCTGCAAAAACCGCTCGAGACGAGCTGAGGAGTGTTCAGGGCCTGCCCCTTCAAATCCATGCGGTAACAGCATGGTCAGACCGCAGAGCCTTGCCCACTTCGTCTCGCCAGAACTGATGAACTGATCGATTACCACCTGGGCACCGTTAGCGAAGTCACCAAACTGGGCCTCCCATACCACCAGAGTATTTGGGGCCGTGGTCGCATAGCCGTATTCAAAGGCCAGCACAGCCTCTTCGGACAGCAGAGAGTCGTAAAGATCGAAGGTGATGTCCTCTCTGAGCAGGTTTAGCGGGATCAGTCGCGAACCGTCTTTTTGGTTATGCAGTGCAGCATGACGATGCGAGAAGGTACCAACGCCAACATCTTGGCCTGTGAGCCGAACCGGATATCCCTGCTGGACAAGCGTAGCGTAGGCCATCACTTCGGCCATACCCCAGTTAACGGGCATAGCGCCAGCAGCCATGCGATGTCGGTCTTCGAGAATCTTCGTCACCTGACGATGCAGCACGAAGCCATCTGGAACAGCTTCCATGCGCGCCGAAAGCTCTTGGAATACCGCGTTGTCAAAACTGGTGTCTGCCGGTGCATCTAGGCTAGAACCGATGTAAGGCGTCCAATCCACGAAGAGCTCAGCGTGGGGTTCGTGCACCATTTCCAGCGCCACACTTTCTCCATCCTCTAACTTAGATCGATATTGCTCGGTCATGGACTCAACTACGTCCGACTTCACGGCACCCTCTTGCACCATCTTTTCGCCGTAG
>JAYYHB010000266.1:0-6269 GCA_036157095.1 Pseudomonadota bacterium | reverse complement strand
CGGCGCTTTCAAGGTCAAGATCTCCATTCTCATCTATATCAATGGCCTTGATTTTAGCACCTGTGCGTTGGGCCAGAAGCTGCCAAGGCACGATATTCGAGTGGTGTTCTAGTTGGCTGATGACAATTTCTTGACCCGCTTTAATGTTGCCCTCGATAACTTGGGCAACCAGGTTGATGCCCTCGGTGGTACCGCGGGTAAAAATCACTGACTCACGATGTGCGGCATTCATGAAAGCCTGTGCCTTGGTACGACATTCCTCTAGTAGCGCTGTTGCCTCTTCAGCAAGCTCATGGGCAGCCCGATGCACATTGGCGTTATGCTGGCGGTAGTAGCGATCAATGGTGTCGATAACTTGTTGTGGCTTTTGCGTTGTTGCACCGTTGTCGAGATATACCAGGGGTTTGCTGCGGCTTGTGCGCTGTAGTATCGGGAAATCGTCGCGAATGTTCATAGGTTTGCACCTAACTCGCGGACTCCGATCATGGCCTTCAGCGCGGTCTCTGCCAACGGACCGTCAATGCATTGCTGCAAGAAACCCCGGCTAAGCAGTGCTTCGGCCTCGGCCTTGTCGATGCCTCTGCTGGTCAGGTAAAAGAGGGCTTCCTGTGACAAGGTACCAACCGTTGCGCCATGGGAACAACTGACGTCGTCATTATAGATCTCGAGTTCAGGCTTGGTATTAATGGTGGCGTTGTCTCCGAGCCCTAAGTTTTTATTGGATAACTGAGCCTTGGTTTCGCTCGCCCCATCGTGGATATGGATGCGGCCGTTAAACGAGCACTTGCCGCCATTTGCGACAATGTTATGAATAGTTTGTTCGCTGTGGCCTCTGGGTTGTCGGTGTTCCAGAGTGATCTGCTGATCTAGCACGGCCTTGTTGTCAACCATGCCCGCTGACACCAGTCTCGCCTCGGCGCCCTGACCGTCCATGATGACATGCAGGTCTTGTCTTCGCACGCCGCAGCCCAGGACATGGTTGTTCAAATGATAGCGAGCCGACGACTGCAGGCGCACGCTTGCGTACTGCCAGCTCGAAGACGCAGCGCTCAAGGCATTGCGAGAATGGTTAAGCTCGGCATTCGGACCAATGTCGATCCAAACGGTCTGCTGCCCTTCATCGCCCTCTATCATCTCGATCAAAGTAAGGGAGGCGCTGGCGGATAGGTTAACGATGACGGGTAACGTGTTGCTCCTATGTATGAGCGTTATGGGATCCGTCACCGACCCTGTGATTTCCAGACGCATGGCCTCACCGGAAAAACACAATCGCGCAAAGGCTTCAGGGCCCTGCTGAAGATCGAGCCCAGGAATTGGATTGCCAATGGTTTCTCGTAACCATCGAACGCCAGTTTGCTGCTCACCATAAATTGTCGGCGCTTCAGAAAGCGCAACGAGTTGCGTCAGAAAGCCGTCGGCCTTGGTATATTTCCAGCGCTCCCGGTGAATCGGGCTGTTGAGGGCGTCCTTAACGACATCATTAATTGTGCCGCTCGATTCGATTAAGCCCTCGGCGAGCCCAGCAGGCACTAGCAGAGTCTTTGGCAGCGCTAGGTCAGCCACGCATAGCCCTTGGCTTCTAACTCCAGCGCCAAACTTTTGTCGCCGGACTCGATGATTAGGCCGTTTGATAACACATGAACATAATCAGGCACGATGTAGTCGAGTAAACGCTGATAGTGGGTAATGAGCACAACTCCATTGGTCTGGCTTCGATACCTGTTTACCCCGTCGGCGACGACTTTGAGGGCGTCGATGTCGAGGCCTGAATCGGTCTCGTCCAGCAGTGCTAGTTTGGGGTTTAACAGCAGAAGCTGCATGATTTCGTTGCGCTTCTTCTCGCCGCCGCTAAAGCCTTCGTTGACGCCGCGTTTTAAAAAAGCCGGATCGAGATCAAGGGATCCCGCTAATTCTCTCACGGTGCGCATGAAGTTAGCAGTATTTGGCTGTTCTTCCCCTCTTGCTCGGGCGAGGGAATCGATGCTGGCCTTAAGGAATTCCATGTTGCTCACACCTGGAATTTCTACCGGATATTGAAAGGCGAGGAATATACCCATCTGGGCTCGTTCGAAAGGCTCAAGATTGAGCAGGTTGTTATCGCCCAACATCACCTCACCCCCATCGACGGTGTAGCCGGGTCGACCGGACAGTATATTGGCCAGGGTCGACTTGCCGGAACCGTTCGGCCCCATAATGGCGTGTACTTCCCCCGCTTTGACTGTGAGGTTGAGTCCTTTGAGGATGGGTTGGGGGCCATCGTCGGTCTTAACGCTGGCGTGCAGATTTGATACATCAAGCAGATTCATCCAACCGCACCCTCTAGGCTGACTTCCAATAATTTCCCAGCTTCTACGGCGAATTCCATGGGCAGTTCGCGGAAAACGTCCTTGCAGAAACCGTTAACGATCATGCTCACCGCCTGTTCGGTTTCAATACCGCGCTGCTGGCAGACGAATAGCTGATCATCGCTGACCTTGGAGGTGCTGGCTTCGTGCTCGACCGTGGCCGAATTATTTTTGTTTTCAATGTAGGGGAATGTATGCGCACCGCATTGATCACCAATCAACAAAGAATCGCATTGGGTAAAATTACGAGCGTTTTGCGCCGTCGGTGAGATGCGCACCAGGCCGCGATAGCAGTTTTCGCTACCCCCAGCGCTGATGCCCTTGGACACAATCGTACTCTTAGTGTTCTTACCCATATGGATCATCTTTGTGCCGGTATCAGCTTGCTGACGGTTGTTGGTCAGTGCTACCGAATAGAACTCGCCAACGGACTCGTCACCGCGCAACACCACGCTGGGGTATTTCCAAGTAACCGCTGATCCAGTCTCAACTTGGGTCCAGGAGATCTTTGCCCGCGGCCCTGCACACAAGCCGCGTTTGGTGACGAAGTTGTAAATGCCGCCCTTACCGTTCTCATCACCGGGATACCAGTTCTGCACCGTGCTGTATTTGATTTCCGCGTCGCCCAAGGCCACCAGCTCTACCACGGCTGCATGCAATTGGTTCTCGTCGCGCATCGGGGCCGTACACCCTTCGAGGTAGCTCACATGAGATCCCTCGTCCGCAATAATCAGGGTGCGCTCAAACTGTCCTGTATTGCGCTCGTTGATCCGAAAGTAGGTAGAAAGTTCCATCGGACAGCGCACGCCCTTGGGAATGTAGACGAACGAACCGTCGCTAAAGACCGCCGAGTTCAATGCTGCGTAGTAGTTGTCCTGCTGCGGGATCACAGAGCCAAGGTACTTTTGCACCAGTTCTGGATGGCTATGCACGGCCTCGGAGATTGGGCAAAAGATCACGCCGGCCTGTGCTAGCGTTTCTTTGAACGTCGTCGCGATCGAGACACTGTCGAAGACTACGTCGACCGCAATATTGGTGCCTTCGGGTGTGCCAATGGCAGCTGGGTCCGGCACCACTCCAGCCAGCGCGGCTTGTTCATGCAGTGGAATGCCCAGTTTCTCATAAGTTCGCAGTAGCTCCGGGTCAACTTCGTCCAATGATCTAGGGCCATCGGTTTGACTCTTGGGTGCGGAATAGTAGGAAATGGCCTGAAAGTCGATGGGCGGATAGTGAACGTGCGCCCAGTTCGGTTCGCGCATCTCTCGCCATTTGGCGAAGGCGTCTAGACGCCAATCGGTTAGCCATTGGGGCTCGTCTTTGCGCGCAGAAATAAAGCGCACGACACTTTCGTCCAATCCCGGCGGCAGCGTCTCCGACTCGACGTCAGTGACGAAGCCTGCGTGATATTCGCTGCCCGCTTCGACTAGGTCATCAACACTGGATTTAGACACTAGGTCTCCTGTTTGTGGTGCACATCACCGCATCTCGAGGGTGGTTTACCGACGCGGTTGAGGTCGCGAATTCTACAGGCGCCTAGTTGCGCAAGCAAAAACCGCTTTTTGATTAAGGACTGTAATAATGGGGGTGAAACGAAGTCCTGCAAGAGGGCGGGCGTCGCGGATTTCAGGCTACGTTAGGTGAAAGCTGGACAATAGGTCGCTCAACAAGATCCCTTCGCTTGACGTGATTGTTCTAGGTTCATCAGGGCGTAGATTGCTCACAAATTTCGTTGCAGCTGATTCATACTGCGCGGCTAGCATCGTCCACCCGACACAGACAAAAGGCCGCTTCATGCCCAAGCTGCAACGGCTCCCAGAAGAACACATTGAATTCGCCTACGGCATCTTTTTACTTCAAGACAGCCATAGGTTAGTCAAGGCTCTGAAGCGCCGCCATCAACCCTCAGTGCATGGCACTCGCACCTGGGGTTCTGCGTTTTTATTGATGGACTATCTGCAGGAGCATCCGCCAACCAAGAGTCGCAAGATTATGGAGCTTGGATGCGGATGGGGCGCAACTTCCGTATTTTGCGCCCGACAGTTTGGTTCGAAGGTGACGGCAGTAGACCTGGATCCCGCGGTATTCCCCTTCGTCGATGTATTTGCCGAGATTAACTCGGTGTCGCTAACCAACAAGTGTGCCGACTTCAGCCGCCTTGCAGGGCCGTTTTTGGGAGAGCACCCACTGATTATCGGCGGTGATATTTGCTTCTGGGACAATCTGGTTAAACCTTTAAGGCTGCTGATCAATCGAGCCATCAAAAATGGCACCAAGCGCGTGGTGCTAACCGACCCTGGCAGGCCGCCGTTTTACGAGTTATGTGACCAGCTGTCGAAAAGTCATCAGGTCATGCTGCAAGAGTGGTATGCCATAGAGCCAGACCGATTTGTCGGTGAAGTGGCGGAAATACGCCCCAGGCGCTAGTTCATCGGTGGGGTGTTCGACAGGCATCCCAGGTAGTGCAGATAGGCACTGCGTAATTTTCTTTGCAACGCAGCATCTTCCTTGTGTTCAATGGTCAGCCGTAGCTGGTCGGCGACAATGTCCGGCGTGGGTGGAGAGGGCAGACGCTCGGATTTTAAATCGCAAAGCGAGGGATCCTGCTTCGATGCTGTCACAGACGGGTGCGTTCTGCCCACGGGCCCATCCGCGAGTGCGTCGGCCACTGCGTAGCTTGGCGCGAGAAAGACGAGGTAACACCACAAATGCAATATAGATATCTGTTTCTGCATGACCACATGCTGCAAAATTTGCCGTCAATTTGCACCCGTTTGTAGACTTGCGAAGGCAGGAAGCTTGGCTCTTGGTGTGAATCGATGGTCATCTGGCCTAACATCGGCGCCAGCAAAGAAGGAATCAGTGTTGGACTACGACATTCAAATCGACGCTAGAGGACTGCGCTGTCCGGAACCGCTCATGCTGGTAAAAAACAAGGTGCGGGAGCTGGCAGGCGGTGAAGTGCTGCACATTCTTGCTACAGACCCAACCACCGAGCGTGACTTTGAACATTTCTGTCAGTTTATGAAGCACGACTATTTGAAGGTTGACAGGGCCGGTTGGCAGGGCGACGACAAAGTGGTGCAGTACTGGATACGCAAGCACGGCTAGGTAAATGAGAGGTATGGCGAACGTAACCGACGCTGAACTGGCTAACTGCATTGCCCTGACCTTTGCCCAGGAATTCGGGCGGGCGCACAATACCCAGCTAGTTGGCGGCGCGCGTGAGCCGCTCTACCGGCCTGCCACGAGTAACGCCCCAGCCACTCTGTATTTTCGTGAAGACTATCCCGCATCTGCACTCCATGAAGTAGCCCACTGGTGCATCGCGGGAACTCAGCGTCGCAGGCAGGAAGACTTTGGGTATCACTACATTTCGGGGCCCAGAAATGCAGAGGATCAGGTTGCATTTTTCGAATCAGAGCTGCGCACGCAAAGTTTAGAGCGGGCGTTCGCCTCAGCCCTTGGACTAGAGTTTCACCCCAGTGCGGATAATGTGGAGGCAGACATCGATGCATTTGCTCATGCAATAGAGGCTTATTCCAAGACCCTTCAAAACTGGTTGGCGAGTTCTGCTGGTTCGCGTGCCCAGACCTTTATTCGGGCGTTAGAGCGCGCTCGAGAGTGCATAGCTCAGGATCTGCAACCGCCATTGGCTCTGGGGTCGGCGCGCTCATGATGGATAAAGTTGAGTGCGTCGTTATCGGTGCGGGTGTCATCGGGCTGGCTGTGGCCGCACGATTGGCCGCGGCAGGTCGCGAAGTCGTTGTGCTAGAGCAGCATCACGCCATCGGCACCGAGACGAGCTCCCGCAACTCTGAAGTGATTCACGCTGGCATTTATTACCCTACCGGCAGTCGTAAAGCCGAGCTATGTGTGCGCGGCAAGGCATTACTTTATGCCCATTGTGATGACTATGCCGTGCCC
>JAYYHB010000265.1:0-4883 GCA_036157095.1 Pseudomonadota bacterium | reverse complement strand
GGTTAGCGCAAAGCAGGTGTTAGTGGGTCAGCACCACGAACCTCTCTATTTGCCTCATGCGCGGTGAAAGCCTACCGAGTAAGTGTATAGCGTTGGACAAAAACTAGGTTAATCTGAAAGACCAAGTTCGAGAGAGGAATTGCCGCGTCGTACGTCAACAAGTTGCATATTCCAAAACACAATCGGAGCCGACGTGGAGCGTCATCTACAACCACGTCTGTAAGTAGGTTGGTTGAAGGCAACCATCCCATAGCGACAGAAAAAGCACCAAAAAAGTCATTGATCGCCAATAACGAAACCCCGCCAGGCGTTTTGCCGAAGCCCCAAACTAGTTTGGTCTTTGTGACCAGGTATTTTGCAACCAGCTTACCGTATTGAAATCGCGAGCCATTAATACTGTCGTTTCCCGCCTTTTGATTCAGGTCATTATCAGACTATAGATAAAGAAGATTTGTGCTAAATGGATTTTCGGCGGGTTGAACAAACCTTGATGCTCTCGTTCACTCCAGATGCTGATGTAAAGAGACGCCGTTTGACAATCGTTATCGCCCACTCAAGAGCAAAGGGAATCTCAAAAATCCGTACTCAACTGAAAAGAATCCGTGTTGTCCGGGATTTTTTTAGTCTCAGAAAACACAAAGGAAGATATAGTTTGCAGCAATCATATTTATCGCCAACTCATCGCGAGTGACCCGTTCATCCCGACCGAAAAAAATGCCGCTAACTGATATTTTTTTTGAATTAACGACTACGAAAAACCCAAACCGCGAGCAACCAGTAAAAGAGCGACAAAGAAAAAGACTCCCCAAGTTATAAAGTTGCCGATCACTCTTGGAAGAGGTAGCGCCGCCTCTGTATTCTGTATGCCAACTGCGTGCAAGAGTCTTCCCAAAAGCAAACCACCTCCCAAAATGTGGATGAACATATTAGAAAGACCGGTCCACGCTAGTATCGCCAACCCGAGCAAAGCTAACGGCGTATATTCGATGTTATTTCCGTGAGCACGAATGGCGCGATCCAGCTGTTCGCTTTCGCCTGAGCCGATACCCACACCCAGCGTTACTCTTATTCGCGTGACATTCAACGCTAGCATCAAAGTCAGAAAGAGATTCAAACCTACCCAAATTCCTAACGTCTCCATTCCCATTTTACTCCCAATTATTTCGACCCGAGGTTAAAAATTAACATAGCTGCGGGCTGGCACCTTTCTCTAGGCTATATAGATGACCGATTGCTGCTGCTAGTCGAATTCAGGTGCAATTCCATCTACTCGACAAAGTGGGTCGCTAGGATGATGGCTGGCATAGAGCTTCGAGCCTAACACTAGCACCTCTGACTCTCGGTAAAGCTCACGACTCGTATGTATTTGTGCGATGTGTGCTGGCCAAACATGCTCACCTTCTACGTTTGGGTCACCATTTCGTGCGAAAGATATCCAATAGGACATCATGCGCTTGCTTAGCAATCTATCTTCGACATTAGTAGGCAACCACTTTGCATGGGTGTTGAAAACATATGGCAGTTCAGCTCCGTGATACGCGCCTTCTGCATATGACACTTCACCATCGCGGTGTTTAGTAAAGAGGTAACGCCAGACTTTTTGCCGCTTTTGCTGCAGAGAATCTGCCACGGCCTTAGACGGACAAACGTAGTTAGATGCAGTGACGAGTTGGTCCAGCGCACCAAGCGGGTCGTCACTGGACGCGAAGTGATCTTGTACCTTTTTCCAACCTGGCTGGCTAAGTCGCAAGTCTTCAGTGTTCTCGATGTTAGCTGTAGCCGGAAGATAGGAGCGCCATTCATCAAGATTGCTACCGATGAGCAGGTCTACCGGGCCCAACCTGCCATACCGCATGGACTGACCGGTTGGCTCGACGAGGGTAGTCCCATCAACCACCACATCAAAAAAGTGATTCGCGAAAACTTCCTCTGAGGCCTTAAGAATTTCCTCCGCGGAAATTGCGCGCAAACCACTCAGCCCTTTTACAGAAGGTGACAATTCTTCAGTCAACTCTGAGGCTAATTGCAATTGTTTAAATCGGTTAGTTCGCCCACTAACGGCCCAGCCAGCGCTTTGAACAATGGCGCGTTGAAATCGATTTTTGGCAATAGGTGACGACAACAAATGAAGGATATTGTTGCCACCAGACGACTCTCCCATAAGCGTGATGTTGCGCGGATCGCCGCCAAATGCTGCGACGTGTCTTTGCAACCAATCGAGCGCAGCAACAATGTCAGTCAGAGCAAAATTTGACAGCGAAAGGTCGGGGTGAGTAAAAAAGCCAAACACGCCTAAACGATAGGCGATCGTGACGACAATAGCTCCATATGTGGCCAGTTCTATGCCCTCATAATCCGGTTCGTAAGACCAACCGCCTCGATTGCTACCACCATGAACAAAGACAATTACAGGCAACTGCTCTCCTGCATTGGTGGGCTTCCAGAGATTCAAATATAGACAGTCCTCACTAACCTCAGGCTTGAGGAATTGAAGCGGATCGCCGCCAAAGCTGACTATCTTTTGGCGGTACCAGTTCGTGATATGGTCCCCTTGGTAACAAGCCGGTTTGAAGCGCGTCGCGTTATAGAGCCCGCGAGGAAGTTCCGACGGAGCCGCTGCTTGCCATCGACGGTCTCCAATTGGCGGCTTTGCAAATTGAAGACCTTTGAACGCCGCTACGCTTTTATCCGGAAATAGCGTGCCGACGAAGGTTGTTTCGCCAATCTCTATGGAGCTATGTGCTCGCGCCTCTTTAATAACAAAGAAGAACAAACCCCCAGATACCAAGGTAATGATCGCAAGCATCGCCAGGAAGTTTCGGTTAGCTGCCAATATCTGTCTTCTCATCTTCCCCCACTAGAAGGTTGTTGCTAGATATGCTGACTGAGCCATATATCTGCGTCTAGAGTGCAATTTAAGAGCACCGCTGGGATCGGAAGGGCGTTCGCAAAGAAAAGAGAGCTAACGACTGTCACTTGCCGCTTCCTGTACCGCACTTTTTTGTGTAAAAAGCGCAACGGCAGATCGAATGTTAATCGAAAGGAGTAAATAGTGGATTCAGCTATATGTCGCCCAGGAGTACCTTTTCGGAAAAAGCCACTCGCAGAAAAGATATGTGCTATCACGAAGGCGAGCTTGCTAGCCACCCTTTCCTCGACCGCCGTATCCGCAACCGCGCAGGATGTGATTGAAGAGGTAATCGTTACTGCTCAAAAGCGCACAGAATCGTTACAGTCTGTGCCAATTAGTATTACAGCGCTTGGCAGCGCGGAACTTGAAGACCTCAACATCGACAACTTCGGAGATTACGTTTCTCAGTTGCCGTCAGTCTCATTTGCGTCCCGGCGTCCCGGCCAAGCCAATTTATTTATGCGAGGGATTTCTGAAGGTGGCAACAGCAACCAATCGTTGCAGGGCCCTTCCGTGGCCGTGTACTTAAACGAACAGCCGGTCACGGCCATCGGTTTCAACCTGGACCCCCATATGTACGATATACAGCGAATTGAGGTCCTAAAGGGACCCCAGGGTACACTTTATGGGGCAGCATCTCAGGCAGGGAACTTAAGAATAATTACAAACCGACCGGATCCCGAAAAATACGCAGCGGGATTTGATATTTCCGCAGAAACTATTTCCCACGGAAGCGACGGCTACATGGCTGAGGGCTTCGTAAACGTCCCTCTTGGCGACGACGCTGCATTGCGAATCGTGGGTTATACGGACAACGATGGCGGCTATATTGACGCCGTTTCTGACAGCATTACTTATCCACTAAGCGGTATTACACGAGGCAATGAAGAGTTTATAAAAAATGATTTCAATGAGTCGGATAAAAGCGGACTGCGTGCTGCGCTTGGCATTGATCTAAATGACAGTTGGACAGCAACAGCGACTGCGATGTATCAAGAAACTGAGGCTGACGGAATTTGGGATCATGATCCCCAAAACTTGGGAGAAATGAAGGTCAGCCGTTTTTTCGATGACAGCATAGATGATGAGTGGAGTCAGTTTGCGCTTACGATTAATGGGGATTTGGGTTTTGCCGATTTAACTTATGCGGGCAGCTACTTAGATCGAGAATTTGACACCTACAGCGACTACTCGCACTACTCTATCGATGGTTTCGTTGAGCCTTACTACACGTGTTACGTGTCTTATTTTGGACCTTGTGTAGACCCAAGCATTCAATACTCCAATCACACAGAAATGAAGTATGAAACCCATGAGCTGAGGCTAGCGTCTCAATCAGAGAAAGTGAACTGGATTGTTGGTACTTTTTATACTGAGCAAGAGACAGCCTTTGATAGCCGCTGGTCGATCCCGAGCATCAATCCTGGCGCTGCGGTAATCGACGATCTCTATTACCGCACGAACCAAGTAAGAGAAGATTCTGAAGTGTCCGTCTTTGGAGAATTTACCTACGCCTTTACGGATAAGCTCAAAGGTACAGCGGGCTACCGTTGGTTTGACGGAGAAACTACCCTCGACGGTTTTGTAGGGACCATCTTTTGGCCTAACTGCTGCTATGGATTTAGCGATAGTCAGCCCCCGGATAACGTAAATAGCCGCTTTAGCGGCGACGACGACATCATTAAATTAAACATTAGTTATCAAGCGCGTGATGAGTTAATGATTTACGCCACCTTTGCGGAGGGCTACCGGCCCGGCGGCGCCAATAGAGCCCCTGGCGTTGGTGAAACCTACGAGCCGGACTTCCTCGAAAGCTATGAGCTAGGAATAAAAAGCACGTGGCTAGACCAACGTTTACGTTTGAACGCAGCTCTTTACAACATGAAGTGGGATGATGTGCAAATCAGTTTCTTTAACCCGGACATCTCCTTGCTGGGGCTGGTTGATAATGTGGGAAATGCTGAAAGCAAGG
>JAYYHB010000264.1:0-4870 GCA_036157095.1 Pseudomonadota bacterium | reverse complement strand
CACCCTAGAAAAATCCAGCACATTTAGCCCGTGAAGGGTATAGCTATCATAGGTTTCTTGTAATGTCATCGCCCCAATCCTCAAACGCTCCCTAGCGCTTATGCTCTCATGACTTTAGTCATATTGGGCAAAGCAAATGACGAAACCCACGACAAAACAGCACGCCCGAATGTCAGCAGAACCACGCCTAGTTGCTGACGAGGCGACGTTTACGGGTTCGGTGCACGATCTCGGCTGGGTCCAATCCAGCGCCGATGCATTTGCCAAAAAGCGGGAATATCTTGAGGCAAATAACGGAATTCGAGGTCTCGAACGGTTGCAACCCACAGACATCGAGGACGCTGTGCGCATCTTTTACCGAGACGGCTTTGTGGTCATCGAAAATACGCTGAACGATGAGCAGTTAACCCTACTCAAGGAAGCTTCGGAAAGAGTCATCCGCGAGATCTTGGCAAAAGATAAAAACCGTCAGGGCAACCGCGGCTCCCACCGGTACTCCTTTGGCTCAGCAAGCCTCACAGGGCAACTACTTCACGAACCTGCTTGGTCCATGTTGGTGGATCTACCCACGGTGACGCCCGTCATCACAGCGATCTTTAACAGCCGGGACTACATCCTGCGCGGTGCCGGTGGCGACTTTTGCTTGCCGGGTGCGAGCACCTATCAGCCACTGCACTCGGACATGAATGACCGCATTGAGTATCAGGGTAAAACCTTCGGCTCGTTTCACGATCCAAGGGGCAAACTCAACTACCGCGACCTACCCTGCCCCTACGTTTGCTGTAACTTCTTGACCAGCGACTTTACCGCGATCAATGGGCCTACCCGGCAGATTCCTGGCACCCAGCACAGTCAGCAGCGCATTCCAAAGTTGGCCCAGGAACCCGAATGGATGAGACTCAGCACGGTCTGCCCGGCCCCAGCTGGCAGCGTACTTATTCGAGACACCCGGGCTTGGCACGGTGGAACCCCGAATCTATCGGACAAAGTGCGCGCCATTCCCAACGTGGAATATCACGCGCCTTGGTACCGCGAACCCATGGTCCGATCCATGCCGCGGGAGATTTACGAATCTCTCAGCGAGCATGGCCAATACATTGCGCGCTACGTGGTCGCCGAGGCCGGTGAGGAGCTGGTCACCGGCTTTCGTGAAGACTTGGGTACGACGCCGCCAGGTTTACGAGAGAAGGTTTAATCTCAGAACATCGATACCTACTTGTTTCTTCTCGTGATTGAGAGTGATGATAGTGGTGTCTGGGTGCACAACCCTACGAGACCGATCGGCGGCACCACCCAGGGCACAGCCGGTACCTGATGAGATCTGAGATTGAACTACTCTGTTCAGCCTAGAGATAAGCGAATACCTTGGACAATCAAACCTCACTGCGCGCCGAACAAGCGAGCCGAGTTGGCCTTTTTCTGTACCAGCTCGGGATAGTCCTGTTGGTCTTTCTCATCATGATGCCTATGACGCTATATTTCTTCGGCGCATCACCAATCGCTATACCCGTCTGCACCATCTGGATATTGCTAGTCACAGCTTAGCTCAACAAAAACTGCCCGGTTCGACAGATTCAGATCGACCGTATGAGACGACCTCTGACACAGATTAATGAATCTCCGCCGCCTCACCTTGAGCCGCACGCAGTTTGTCAATGTCGAAGTCTGGCTGCTGCGACGCTGAGATAATCAAGGCCTCACGCCGCGCCAGCTGCTGCGCGGCTTCTTGCACCTGACCAATCACCTCTGCCGGGATGACCACCGCGCCGTGTTGATCGGCATGGATAATATCTCCATCCGTCACCCGCATGCCTGCGACATCTACCGGTCGGGCGTAGTCCACCACATGCACAAAGGCATGGGACGGCAGCACACTTGCTGCCAGCATCTGAAAACCCGGTGCAATATCCGGCACATCGCGTACGCCGCCGTCAGTGATGACTCCTTGGCAACCCAACCCTTTATGAATATTAGAATTGACCTCACCCCACAGGCAGCCGTAGCCACTGCTTCCATCGAGATCCTGAATCACCGCGATACTGGGCTTGGGACCGCGGTCGATGTACTCGTAATATCCATCAGATAGCGCTCGCGCCTCCTCGCCCGATAAGTCCGATGGGTGTGCTGCGCGTATCGTCGCGGTTCGGGCATAGCCGATCACGGGCGGCAGCTCTGGGCGGGTACAAACCAGATGAGAAGTTGTAAAGCCGTAACCCCGGCGCTTAGGAACAAGCAGCTCCAATGCGTTGCATACGGTTGGGGTATCGAAACACTGCAGTGTTTCGATCAATGCGTCATCCAGTACTGTCGCCATGATTTTTTCCTATTCAGTCAAAAAGAATACAGACCAGGTCAACACTGGCCGAGGCCTGTCAAGTTGGGTTGTGTCTGCGCTTTCGCTACAGTTTACTCAGTCACTACTGACATCGCCTAGGACAGATAGGGGGAATTTTACCATGTCAGATCATCAACC
The DNA here is from genome assembly GCA_036157095.1 of Pseudomonadota bacterium. Classification (GTDB taxonomy): domain Bacteria; phylum Pseudomonadota; class Gammaproteobacteria; order Pseudomonadales; family Azotimanducaceae; genus UBA4421. The sequence goes on along the minus strand of JAYYHB010000264.1, from coordinate 2,397 downwards.
AAGTCGCGCCGAGGTATTGGCAACACTGACCGCGCCGGGGGAGCCTTTTGAGCTTGTCGCGAGTACCGTGTATGGACGTGAGTGCCGATTTTTCAAACACGCGCCGGAAACACTGCGCGACTTATTTGCCGACAACGTCAGCGATCTCGACTTCTTAGTCTATGAGGACGAGCGCCTGACTTTCGCCGAGGCTTACTTGAAGTCGGCGCAAATTGCTCAGCTGTTGGTTCGCCAGTATGGTATCGCCAAGGGAGATCGTGTCGCGATTTCCATGCGCAACTACCCGGAATGGGTGTTGTCCTTTATGGCCGTCACCTCCATTGGTGGTATCGCGGTGGCCATGAATTCGCTCTGGCGACCTGACGAGATGGCCTACGGCCTAATCGACAGCGGTGCCAAGGTGCTATTGGCCGACGACGAACGGCTGTCACGTTTTGCGCAAATCGAGAATACCCCAGAGACCCGTGTCGACGTGCAAACGATTGCCATCCGCACCAGTGCATTCCCGGGCAGTCCGGAACTGACCCTATTGCTGGAAAAACAGGCGGGTGAACACGGTGTACTCGATATGCCCCAGCAAAGCCCGGAGGCAGAAGACGATGCCACAATCTTGTATACGTCTGGCTCAACGGGCCACCCCAAGGGGGTAGTCTCCTGCCATAAGAATATCCTAGCCGCGCTGATGAGCTGGGAGCTGGACCAAACCTCGGCAATTGCCATGCTACCTGAAGCACCTCCGCCGCCGCCTCACCAGGCGGCCACTTTACTCGCCGTGCCGCTGTTTCACGCTACGGGTTCCCATGCGGTGTATCTGGCCAGCTATCGCAGTCAGCGTAAAATCGTTTCCATGTATAAGTGGGATCCAGCCTTGGCTGCTCAGTTGATCGAAGTTGAAAAGATCAGTTCCTTTATCGCCCCGGCTGCCATGACGGGTGACCTAGTACAGGAGGCCGCGCGGACCCAGCGCGACCTGAGCACCCTTGCCTCAGTAGGCGGTGGCGGCGCACCCCGTGCACCAGAGCAGGTACGCAACATTGAAAAGACTTTCGCAAACGCACTGCCCGGCACCGGCTGGGGTATGACAGAAACCAACGCCATTGGCACGGGCATTGGCGGTATGGATTATCTCGAACACCCGGAAAGTTCAGGTCGCTGCAGTGCCGTGATGGAGCTAAAAGTTATAGACGATCATGGCAACGCCCTCGCCGCGGGCGAGCGCGGCGAACTGCTCATTCGCGGAGCTGCAGTGTTCCGCGGCTACTGGAACCGTCCAGATGCAAATAAGGAAACCTTCCTGCCCGGCGGCTGGATGCACACCGGCGATGTGGCCTATTTAGACGATGAGGGTTATCTCTACATCGTCGACCGAATCAAAGACCTGGTCATTCGCGGCGGCGAGAACATTGGCTGCGGCGAGGTAGAAGCCGCCCTGCTGGAACACCCTCTGGTTAAGGAGGCATCGGTTTATGCCTTGCCCGACCAGCGACTGGGCGAAGAAGTAGGCACCACACTCTATGTCTCTTCGAGCGTCACCGAGAGCGAGCTTTCCGGCTTTCTGCAAGAACGGCTGGCCAAGTTCAAAATTCCGCGTTACATCCATCAACAACAGACTCCCCTGCCACGAACTGCTTCGGGGAAAATTCTCAAACGCGATTTGCGCGAAGAGGCCTGCCAGCGACTCGGTCTGACCCAGTGAGAGCCGTCGTGTTGATACTGGCCTACTGGCTAATCGTCGCCTGCGGCCAAGAGGCGACTCCTAAAGCAAAGGTGACCATGACCCAAGCACTGATAAAGGAAACCCAGTCCGGTCATTTGCAGGGCGCATGGGCGAGCGAGCAGGAAGGCATACAGGTCTTTCGCGGCGTGCCCTTCGCGCGGCCGCCAGTGGGCGATCTGCGATGGCGTCCGCCGGTGCCCGTCGAGCCCTGGGAGGATATAAAAAGCGTAGAACGCTTTGGCCCGGCCTGCTACCAAGCCTTTAGCGAAGACGCCTTTGTATGGAGTCGAGGACAATTTGAGCGCAGCGAAGACTGCCTGTACCTGAATATTTGGGCCAAGGCTGAGACTTCGGCTCCCCTGCCAGTGATGGTATGGTTTCATGGTGGCGCGCATACCGGCGGCTTCGCCCATGTAGAGCTTTTCGACGGAAAAGCCTTGGCACGCAAAGACGTTCTGCTGGTTACCGTTAACTACCGCCTTGGGCCCTGGGGATTTTTAGCGCATCCGGCGCTGAGCGGTGAATCCGACAAAGACAGTAGCGGCAACTATGGGCTGCTGGACAAAATAGCCGCCTTGCAGTGGGTACAGGACAATATTGAAGCCTTTGGTGGCGATGCCTCCAATGTCACTATTTTCGGCCAATCCGCAGGATCGATGAGCGTATGCGCGCTGATGGCA
>JAYYHB010000263.1:0-2657 GCA_036157095.1 Pseudomonadota bacterium | reverse complement strand
ACAGAGCCACAACGAAGAGAATATGATCCGACCCGCCTGACAGTATATGACCCAGTCCAACTGATACATAACGTATGAGATTGCCCATGAAGCTGCGCTGGGCCTCGAATACTGCCAAGAGCTCGTCCTGTTCCTCCTGGACAAGAGCGCTTTCGGAACGATCCATCTCTGCCAGCAGGGCGCAAAGCTGAGGGTCTATGACCCCAGTGCCGGCATGACACAGCTCGTCTTCCGGGTGCGCGATACCAAGAGCACAAAATCCGAACAATACGAAAAAGGCGACGACCTTAGCGGTGCGATCGTTGACAGAAGCCATCCCCGCTCCGATGACCTTGATCGAAAGCAATTAACCTGCGCCGGGAATGCTTCCTGGCGCGTCAATAAAAACCTCGGCACCGGGTCCCAGGGGTAGGTCAAATACCACCCAACCAATGGTCATCAGCAGGCCGGCGATCATCAGTCCAATGGAATAGGGCAGCATGGTAGCGGTTAAGCTGCCAAGGCCAAAGCCGCTCTGCCAGCGCTGACAGAAAATCAAGATCAGCGGAAAGTAGACCATCAGCGGCGTGATGATGTTGGTGGCACTATCACCGACTCGATAAGCAGCGGTTGCCATTTCCGGCGATATTCCTAGCAGCATCAGCATGGGCACCATGACCGGCGCGATGAGTGCCCACTTGGCGCTGGCTGAACCAACGAATAAATTCAGTAGGGAAGAAATCAGAATGATGGCGGTAAGCAATGCCCACGCCGGCAAACTCGTGGCGGCTAAGAAATCGGCACCATGTACGGCGAGGATCAGGCCTAAGCCAGACCATGCAAACATGGCGACAAAGTGTGCCGCAGCGAAGGCGAGCACCAAGTAATAGGCAAGGTCCTCCATCGCACCGGTCATCATTTCGACGAGGTCACGGTGATCGTTAATGCTCCCGGCGCCTTTGCCATAGGCCCATCCCGCGAGCAGGAACAGCAGAAAAAATGCCGCGACTAGGCTTTGGTAAAAGGGCGTCATTCGCGCTTCCGCGGAAGCGGATTCATCGATTAAGGGTGTGCCGGGCCCCAACGTAAAAAAGAGCCATAGAGCAATGACAAAGAGTGTCGCCCAGCCTGCATAAGCGAGACCCCTGCTTTCTAGCTCAGTCAGGGGCTTGGCGCGGTCATCCGTTGCATCGTTGGATGCCTGCGAGGGGTCAAAAGCGCCAAGGCGCGGTTCGATCATTCGATCCGTGATGAACCAGATCACCGGTACAAAGATCACCGTCATCGCTGCAATAAAGAACCAGTTACCGGCGATATTCGCGCTAAAGTCACCAAACACTGTTTCCACCGCTGCTTCGGTGATGCCAAATAACAGGGCATCTAGTTGGCCAGGTAAAAGGTTGGCTGAAAACCCTCCAGAGACGCCAGCAAATGATGCAGCAATACCGGCAATCGGGTGTCGACCAGCGGCATGAAATAAAATACCCGCCAGTGGAATCAGCACAACATAGGCGGCGTCTGCTGCCAGGTTTCCGAGCATGCCAATGGTTACGACGAAGGGAGTGAGCAGGGCACCCGGCGTATCACGCACCCCAGCTCGCATGGCGGTAGCAAACAGCCCTGATCGCTCAGCAACCCCCGCGCCCAGCATGACCACCAGCACGTAACCCAGCGGGTGAAAGTGTGTGAAGGTTTTGGGCATCTCGATCCATAGGCGTGCAATGTTCTCCGCTGACAACAAACTGGTGGCGAAAATGACCCGCTGACTGCCGGTTTGCGGATCAATCTCCGTCGGGTGAGCTGCGGATACGCCCGCGAGGCTGGCAACGATAGAAACGACGACGAGAAATAGAATCAACCAGAAGAATAGGAATACAGGGTCGGGCAACTGATTGCCACGACGTTCGATCCAGCCAAGAATTCTCGAGACCTGATCATCGTTGTTCGCCGGTTGTGTCGCTTCCTTACTCAAAAATCTCTCCAGCCGAGCGCGCTTGTGTTGACGCAAACACTAGCACTGCGCTTAACCACTGTCTGCGCTCTGGCTTTGTTCGTTGCTCGAATTGTTGGTGCAGACCTCATGCATTAGGGCACTATGGCCGAGTTTAGGTGGCACTACGATTGAAATAACTAATCACAGTAGCTACGTCAGTTGCCGTTGCAGACGGCAATGGACATTAAGGAGAGGCAGGATTGGATAACGCATTTGAAAACTTTATGAACCTGTTGCGACGTAAACAGGATGGGCTTGATGACGAGTTGTCAGTGGCAGCAAAGCTTGGCGAGGGGCAGTCAGAGACAGTGATTGGCGACAATCATGAGCCAGCGCTCTTAGATGGTGTTGATGAGGCTTTCCTTCACGAATTGGCGGCTGTTGCCCCGGTTATTCTTCAGCAGTGGAATGATTACCTTGGCGCAGGGGGAGCACTGACTCTCGAGCAGGCCTTCTTCGGTGGCGAGAATTTCGCTTTGAAAAAAGCCGGTAAAGACGTGAAGGCCGCCAAAGATTACGCATTTTTGCATTGGCTCTATTTAGAGCAATCTGCCGTTCGCGAAGGCAAGACCGCGCCAAGGCTGTCGGATTTGGCGCGCCTTTATGATCCTGTTAACTGGGAGTCAGTGGCACGGGAGTACCGTGCCTACCGAGCAGGAGTGGCGGGCCTTGCGGACTTGTCCGA
>JAYYHB010000262.1:0-8501 GCA_036157095.1 Pseudomonadota bacterium | reverse complement strand
CACTTTTAAAGCCTTGCTCCGTTGGCGGTATCGCCCGTAGAGAGACGTGATTGCAGGTGATTGATTAAAAAATGGGGTGCGATTCGCAAAAAGGTGTAAGGTATTTACCATAGTGACTCTAACCGTTTGAATAAGCTATTAATGCTGGCTATCGCAGATGATCCTGCTAAAATCAGGCTTTCGTTATGACAGGTACACTGCTTGCTGATCATCACAGCGTATTTTCGGGCTGGTATGATAAATCTGATTGATGGAATCGAGGGTTTAAGTTAGCGGCAGACGTGGATGCTGGTGGTGCTGAGATAGAATATGTTGCGCAATACACGCTAGACATTTTGCTGCTTGAATCGAGCATGCCGGACATGTCTGGGTTCGACGTGTTGCGGCGCACTTAGCGGATGCATATGGGCACCCATGTTGTCGCGTTGACGCACTGGACTACGCAGCCTATTTTTATCACGCCATGCAAGCTGGCATCGATCGCCAATTAGGGAAATACACCTTCCCGCAGGAATTCGAAAAAGCTCTGTATAAGATTCGCCTTGGCTGGCTCTGCATACCAGAGCCTTTCGCCCACAACCTTGCCCTGCCTATGGCGACCCGTCGAATAGTCGTTTTCAACTCTTATCGGTGCGGTAAATGCAGTTAATGCTTATAGTTTCAGGCTGCAAGAGTCGCAACGTGATTGCGGATTCGCCCAATGTGTTTGCTAAAACCGTTAACAGCTACCGACACCGCATTTTTGAAAAACTTGGGGTTAAAAGTAATGTCCGGTCAACCCTGTTGGCGGTGTGGCACAACGTTATCGAGCTCGGCATTCGCGAAACTGCCAGCGGCGAGGAGTTCTCCGCGCTGCCAGGCCGCAAAGGGCCGCTTGCAGCGCGCTCTAAGAGTGATGGTACCTTTGCTGCGGCGTTGGGAATCAGGGATATCGATGAGTCCGCGTGAGCGGGTTATACGCTCAGACTTTCTAGGAAGAGGGGAATTGTCCTAGACTTGGTTATGGAACGTTTCCGCACCAGTGCGCAGCCCGATGTTGTTGCCTGCCGAGACTGCTCCCGCCTGGTGAATCACCAGGCCTATCTGAAGCGCCTGCATCCCGACTATTGGTGTGCACCTGTGCCTTGCTGGGGCGTTTCGCGACCAAGGTTGATGATCATTGGATTGGCCCCGGGTCGCGCTGGTGCTGGTCGCACTGGCAAAGGCTTTGTGGGCGATGCTAGTGGCGCGTTCTTATTTGAAAGTTTGCATCGCCATGGCTTCGCCACAGACTACCGCTCAGAACAAGCCAGCTTACGCGGGGCGGTCATTACCAATATCGTGAAATGTGTTCCCCCGGGAAATCGTCCGCTTAGTCGAGAGAAGCGTAATTGTGAGAAGTTTCTGGCGAGAGAACTCGAGAGCTTCTTGCCAAACCGTCGCGCGAAAAATCGTGTCATTCTGTGTTTGGGTCGGGATGCCTACGAATCCCTACATCGACTCTTGGAATTGCCTGCAATGCCCTTTGCTCATGACTTGCGGTTACAGATTCGGGATCACGTGTTCATTCTGTCGAGCTTTCACCCGAGTCGGCTGAATGTGAACACCGGGCGCCTTACTCAAGACATGTTCGACGCCGTCATTGCTCACGCTCGGTCGCTTTTAATTTTATGACCGTCTAAACGTTGTTTGCGCCCTCTAGTGGGGTAGGTTCCTTCCCGCCGCTATAGTTTCGGCATGGACCACGCTGCCTTCGATGCCGATCAATTTCTAAAAACTTTGACCCGTAAGCCTGGGGTTTATCGAATGTTCGATAGCCAGGGCAAGGTGCTGTACGTGGGCAAGGCTCGGAACCTAAAAAATCGAGTAACCAGCTATTTTCGCGCCTCAGGTTTAGCGACCAAAACCATGGCCATGGTCGCGAAGATACATCGTATTGAAACAACCGTGACAAAGAGCGAGACAGAGGCACTGCTGCTCGAGCAGAGTTTGATTAAAACCGATAGACCTCCCTACAACATTCTTTTGCGGGACGATAAATCCTATCCATTTGTGCATTTATCGACTCAATCGACCTATCCGCGACTTTCCTTTCACCGTGGGCTCAAAAAAGGAGATGGCAAGTACTTTGGCCCCTTTCCTTCGGCGGCAGCAGTGCGAGACAGTCTCACTGTTTTGCAAAAGCTTTTTCAAATCCGTCAGTGTGAAGATAGCTACTATAAAAACCGATCACGGCCTTGCTTACAGCACCAAATTCAACGGTGCAGCGCACCCTGTGTGGGTTTAGTTTCCGAGGAGGAATATGGAGAGGACGTAGAGCTGGCGATTTTGTTTTTGCAAGGCAAGAGCATTGACGTTCTCGATCAGTTCAAACGCAAAATGGAGGCTGCCGCTGCAAAAATGGATTACGAGCGGGCGGCCAAATACAGAGACCAGATTCTACAGCTCCAAAAACTGCAAGAACGGCAATACGTTCACGGCGTAGCAGGCGACGTGGACGTATTTGGTTACGCCGAAGACGCGGGTCAAAACTGCGTTCAAGGCATTTTTGTGCGCTCGGGACGAGTTCAAGGCCAGCGGACCTATTACAACAAAAATGACTTGTCCCTGACTCCCGGTGAATTTATGCAGGCTTTTATTGGCCAGTTCTATTTCGCTTCGGTCCAGCGTGAGATCCCCAAGTCCATATTGGTTAGTGACCTAGCACCGGATTACGAGGCGCTTGATCACGCTCTTAATGAAAAATCGGGCCGCGCAGTTCAGCTGACGAAGGATGTCCGCGGTCAGCGGGCGCGCTGGCTCTCATTGGCTAAGGACAATGCCCAACTCAATCTTCGTAGCCATCTGGCTGGTAAAAGTCACATGCTTGCTCGGTTTCAGGATCTGCAGGACGCGGTGGGACTCGACGAAATACCTCAGCGCCTTGAGTGTTTCGATATCAGTCACACGATGGGCGAGGCCACCGTTGCCTCCTGTGTCGTATTTGATACTAGCGGTCCTTTGAATTCTCAGTACCGCCGCTTCAATATTGATGGCATCACGGCGGGGGATGACTATGCGGCCATGGAGCAAGCCCTGCGGCGACGATATACGCGCTTGATCAAAGGTGAGGGAGAGATGCCCGATCTATTGATAATTGACGGTGGACTTGGCCAGGTCAGGCGCGCACTAGGTGTTTTGAAGGAGCTTCAGGTAGATTCAGTTACAACCCTTGGCATCGCCAAGGGCGTTGAGCGCATTTCTGGCTCTGAGCGCTACTTTCTGGGTGAGAATGAAATCGTCATCAACGGGCGTTCCGAAGCGGCGCATCTTCTTCAACATATCAGAGACGAGGCGCACCGGTTTGCGATCTCAGGACACCGCGTCAGACGTGGTAAAAAACGCAATCAGAGCGAGCTGGAGGGGATCGTGGGTGTTGGTCCGAAAAGGCGAAGGCAGCTGCTCATGCACTTTGGCAGTCAAGCGGGTATCCGAGGTGCCAGCGCTGAAGAGCTGGCGAAAGTGCCAGGGATAAGTGGCACCATTGCCCAACAGATCTACAATGCGCTGCATGAGTAGCAAAAAGATCTTTTCTTGTTTTGACGCTCCAAAGTAACGCCCCGATCACCAAATTGAGCTGCCATTGAATCTGCCAAACGTCATAACGATCGCTCGAATCCTGTTAGTACCTTTTTTTGTTGGGCTTTACATGCTGCAACAAGAATGGAGCATTCTTGCGGCGGGCGTGCTCTTCGCACTGGCTGCGCTTACAGACTGGTTAGACGGATACTTGGCCCGTCGCTTGAACCAAACGACACCTTTCGGTGCATTTTTGGACCCTGTTGCGGATAAACTCATAGTCGTCTCAGCTCTGATTGTCTTAGTCACGTATCACCACAATGTCTGGCTCACGATTCCTAGTTTGATCATTGTGGGGCGAGAGATCGTCATCAGTGCGCTGCGTGAATGGATGGCTGAAATGAATGACTCGGTTGCGGTTGCAGTAAGTTATCTAGGAAAGGTGAAAACGACCCTGCAGATGATCGCGATCGTGCTTCTTTTGGTCGTTCCCGTTGACTCGCAATCGACTACCATGACCGCAGGGTACGTTATACTTTATCTGGCATCGATAATGACGCTTTGGAGCATGTCACAATACTTGCGCGCCGCATGGGCGTCATTAAAGCGCGGGCTCCGCTGACCGGCGCTTGCGCAAATAGAGAGTAAGTTGGAGGCTGAGGTCGGAATCGAACCGGCGTTAACGGAGTTGCAGTCCGCTGCATAACCACTCTGCCACCCAGCCTTGGGGGCGGAGAAGTTTAGCGATGTCGCCGCGCGATTGCCACAGGCACACGATGTGCTGTAGCCGGCGCGACTTTTGGCGGCACCCAAGCCCATGAAATATCGACTGGAACAGGAATTTCGTGAACAGCAGCACGCCCATTGACGATACAAATGCATTCTTCAAGCATTTCGATGACAACCCTTTTCACCGATACATTGGACTATCGGTCGCGGAGGTCGCAGACGACTTCGCGCGGCTGCGGTTAAACGTCAAGGACAGCACGCCAACCGGTATCGGCGGCAGCGTTAATGGAGGCGTCCTCGCGACCGTGGTTGATATGGCTGCCGTCGCGGCTGTATTTAGTAGGGCTATGCCGGGCCGTGAACCGGCCGGCACTGCAGATCTTTCGATTACCTATCTGCGCCAGGCCCATGGTGAGTGGCTCGAGGCAGTTGCAACCGTGATTAAGCGAGGGCGCCAGCTCAGCACAATATCCGTTGAGATCCGAGATGACGTGGGAAGGCTTTGCAGTAAGGGCCAAGTGCTGTACGCGATGCGCTCTGCGAGTGATTAAAATGGTGAATACTGACAGGGTTCGGCTGCTCACTAGTTGAGTGTAAACGGAAAAGGGGGCTGGACTGATTAGGTATGAGCTTGGTGCCCTCGAGCAATAATGCGATCAAGGGCGTTGGCGAAATTCTGGACACTTTTCTTATCCAGGGCTGCAGGTCCGCCGCTGGTTTGACCTACTGCTCGCATCTCTTCGGCGCGATTGCGGCGCTGTAAGTAATCGCGAATATTTTCACGGGTGTAGTGGGTACCTCGGGGATTCAGAGCTTCCGCACCCTTGGTCACAACTTCAGCAGCCAGCGGTACATCAGATGTGATTACAAGATCTCCCGGGGCCACTTGCTCCACAATCGTATTGTCAGCAACGTCAAATCCCTGAGCCACCTGTATTGACTTGATGACTGTGGATGGTGGTGTTGCAATGTACTGGTTGGCGACGAGTGTCGTCGGAATTTGCCGTCGATCTGCCGCTTTGAACAGAATACTTTTGATCGCCTTTGGACAAGCGTCTGCGTCAACCCATATATGCATAAATTCTAAGCTTGCCCATCAAATTTTTGGTGGTCGTTTGAGTTTCCTAATCCTGCGGAATTCGCCTCTGGGGCGATCATTATAGCCTACAAAAATGGAGTGATTTTCTTGAGTGAACCAAGCTTTGGAGGGCTTCTTAGAGATCTTGCAATTTTTTTCGGAACCATTTTGGTTTTCGTGATGGGATTTCTCGCGGTCAGTTATGTGGTACCGCCAAGCCGCAACCCTTACGGCTTCTGGTTGTGGTTCTTAATGTATCTATTTGCCTTTACCAATATTCTTGCCAGAATTTTAAGGCGCAGAAAAAAAAACGGGAGTCTTCTGAATATCGGCGGTAAGGCTTAGGTAAATTTATTGAGCCGTTATGGTGGGAAGCCTTGGAGGTGTAGTAGCGCAGAGGGGGAGAGGGGATAGCACCGAAGCAACACCTCCAAGGCTTTTCAAGGCTGCGCCTGCCAGAGTGAAAGAGAAGTGTTTCTAAGTTGTTTTTGCGTTCACATTTCGTAAACAAATAAGTGAGCAACGCTACGATAAGGGTACGCATACTCTTAGCGGGGGGTTGCATGTTCCAATCGAGCATGACCTGCGTGAAGGCGCGGTTTTTAGGTTATGATCCTGTTCTGCGGCTCCAGGCTTGGTAGATACGGGGTGGCAAGAAGACGTTTTTAGAACACAAGACATGGATCAATTGCGCCAGCAAAGCTGACACCGACCAGAGCACAGTGTTCTTCCAGCAGCCTAAAGACGTCACGTTTGGGAAAACTTAGTGCGCGGATGAGGGCAAAGCCTAGTTGATTCGTTTCACTCGCGGCCATGGTACGTCGTTAAAGCTCATCATATAGCCACCGATCGTACCGCTATTTACGCGAACCGCATCTCCTGCCGATGCGGAAAACCTCCCTTGATGACCTGTCACATTTACTCGTTGTCCAGATAGATCCCTGTGCTGGCCCTGGGGTGTCTTACGACTTTGATCAACCGAGATGAAATAGGGCCGATGTCTCTCTCGCCAAAGAGATTTTGAGGCTCGCCGATGGCGGAATCTCCTGTTTTCTTTAGTTGCTCGGAAATCTCGATCTCAGTTGGCGTGGGCTTTTTTGCCGCAACGTTCGAGCTTGTTATACCGCCATGGCTGCTGTCGTCCGGGCTTTTGACCGTGTCGTGGGCTCACCCACTATTCGTCACCAGAACAACACCCAGTGCTACCGCAATTTTTTCATGATTTCCCCTTTTGATTATCCGTAAATACGCCGAATCATGATTTGCGTCCTCAGATTTTCGCTGCAACGCAGCTTAAGGCGCTTTAGCTGGCGCTCTGACTGTGAAAACATCGCAGCTCAGAGGGCTACGGATTTTAAGGAGGAGAGATGTACCCAGGTAAGTATGCTGTTGCGCACCCAGATCGCGCTGCATTCGTCATGGCGAGTAGCGGTGAGTCAGTCACCTACGCGGAATTCGAGGCGCGTGCAAACAGACTCACACATCTGCTGCAAAATGAAGGGCTTAGCCGCCAAGATCACTACTCCATCATGATGGAGAACAATAACCGATATCTGGAGGCTTGCGCGGCTGGGGAGCGCGCTGGGCTCTACTACACCTGCATCAACTCCTACCTAACAGCAGACGAGCTGGCCTACATACTGGATAACTCTGAGTCGCAAATCTTGATTACGAGTATGTCGAAACTGGAGGTGGCAACAGATGCGGTTGCCCAGAGCAGCAAAGTGCGTAAAGTGCTGGTGGTCGATGCTGACGCGAATAAGCTGCCCGATGGTTTTGAAGACTACGCGACTGCCTGTCAAAGCTTTCCAGCAACACCGATTGATAACGAGCGTCTAGGTACCTCGATGCTGTACTCGTCGGGCACTACAGGGCGCCCGAAGGGCATCATCCGCCCACTGCCTGAACAGCCACCGGCACAAGCCCTGCCGATGTACGACTTTTTGGGGCAGCTCTGGCACTACCGCGAAGATATGATTTATCTCTCACCGGCGCCGCTTTACCATTCTGCGCCCCAGGCCGCTGTGAACCTGACCATTCGTCAAGGCGGCACAGTTATCATCATGGAGCGTTTCGACTCAGAGGCCTACCTTTCGCTGATTGAGCGATACAGAGTTTCGCATTCGCAGCTGGTACCCACAATGTTTTCGCGCATGCTGAAGCTGCCGGAAGCGGTGCGCAAATCCTACAATCTGTCCTCATTGGAAATCGCGGTACATGCTGCAGCTCCATGCCCTGTGATGGTGAAGCAACAGATGATCGAGTGGTGGGGGCCGATCATCCACGAATACTACGGCGCCACGGAGGGGCTTGGATTCAGCGCATGTAATACGCAAGAGTGGCTGGCCCACCCAGGTACAGTTGGGAAGATTGTCCTTGGCGAACTCGCTGTGCTGGATGACGAGATGCAGCCGCTTCCCCAGGGTACGCCCGGCACGCTTTGGTTTAAAACGGCGACGGAATTTGAGTACCACAATGATCCAGAGAAAACTGCGGAGGCGACATCGCCGGATGGGGAAATGACCACTGTTGGCGACGTGGGTTACGTAGATGAAGACGGGTTTTTGTTTTTAACCGACCGTAAAACTTTTATGATCATATCGGGCGGCGTCAATATTTACCCGCAGGAGAGTGAGGATTTGCTAATTGCACACCCAAAGGTAGCGGACGCCGCGGTGTTCGGCGTGCCGAATGTTGATTTGGGGGAAGAGGTCAAGGCAGTGATACAGGTAGTGCCCGGAAATGTGGAGGACGAGTTGCTTACTGAGGAGCTTTTAGGCTATCTGGCTGATCACCTTTCACGACAAAAAATCCCTCGCTCTATCGACTACATCGAACAAATGCCGAGGCTGCCTACAGGAAAGCTCTACAAGCGGCTGTTGCGGGATCAATACTGGGGCGAGGGAGCATCACGCATCGTTTAAATCGAAGCCCGCCGTAACGCTCATGCAGCGGTTGCGGCATGGAACCTATCGCGCCTTAGGAGACCTTATCGTTCGTAATCAGCGCCCATTTTAAACACGGTTTCAAGATTGATAAGCGATTTTTGGCGTCCGTCGATAACGATGGGTTCATATTCAACGCGTGAAACGAATTTCTCCAGTAACTCTCGGTGCTCTTCTCGGGTTCTCTTGCTGGTGACACCCTTTGGTTCGCC
>JAYYHB010000261.1:0-12295 GCA_036157095.1 Pseudomonadota bacterium | reverse complement strand
AGGGAATCGTCAATTTTCAGTGCGCGTTTGATGTAACCGGTAGCGTAGTAGCACACCACACCCGCCGATAGACCGATAATCAACCCGCCACCGGGACCAACAAATCCAGATGCGGGCGTAATTGTACCAAGACCAGCCCCCATGCCTGTCACAGCGCCGAGCGCTGATGCCTTACCGTGGTTAATGCGCTCAAGCATCATCCACATGAAGACACCGCTAGCGGCAGAAATATGTGTTACGAGCATGGCCATGCCAGCGTCGCCATTGGCAGCCAAGGCACTACCACCGTTAAAACCAAACCAACCTACCCAAAGCATGCCCGCTCCCGTTATGGACAGCGTCATGTTGTGCGGCGGCATCGCTTGGTGAGGAAATCCACGACGATTGCCGAGCACCATGGCAGCGACCAACGCCGCAACTCCCGCGGTGATATGTACGACGATGCCACCAGCAAAATCCATGACACCAAGCTCACTGAGCCAGCCGCCGCCCCAAACCCAATGGCAAAGGGGCGCGTAAACCAAAATTAGCCAGGCGGCGCAAAAAAGTATGACCGCTGAAAAACGCATCCGTTCTGCAAAACCACCGACGATGAGCGCCGGTGTGATAATCGCAAAGGTCAATTGGAAAAGCGCGAAGGCGCTCTCGGGAATGGTACCAGAAGCAGTACCTTCGCCAATTTGCGCCAGCAAAATATTGTCTAGACCGCCAGTGAGGGCGTTAAGAGAGCCGCCGTCACCAAAGGCCAAGGAATACCCAATCACTAGCCATGAGATCGACATAACACAAGCAATGGTAAAACACTGCATAAGCACGCTGAGCACGTTCTTTGAGCGTACAAGACCCCCGGAGAACAACGACAACCCGGCTAGGGTCATAAACAGCACGAGTGCAGTGGCCGTCATGATCCAGGCCGTATCTGCCCCACTGATACCCTCTGCGTAGGCCGATTAGCTCAGCAGTAATCCAGTGACCAGTAATAATAATTTGCTCATGAGACCCCTCTCCTGCAACGGCCCATTAAAAATAATGTTCTTTCTCGACGCCACAAATTTGTGCAGAAAATCGCCTAATACAAACGATTAGGGTTAGTTCGTTGCCGCAACTAATTTACGCACCATTTTGGGGCCATCGTAGATAAAGGATGTGTAAATTTGTAACGCTTGTGCGCCCGCCTGCAACATGTCGCGCGCCTGACTTTCGGTACTAATACCCCCCACACCCACAAGTGCCATGTCTTCAGGCAGTACACCGCGCAATTGCCGCACGACCTCGACACTTCTCTCTGCCAGGGGTTGGCCACTCAAACCACCGACCTCCATAGCATGGGTGTGTCCTGCAACGGATTTTCGAGAAAGCGTCGTGTTTGTGGCAATCACGCCGTCAAAGGCACAGGCAACCACCTGCTCGGCAATCTGCGCAACATCATCACTCGAGAGATCAGGGGCCACCTTTAGCATGAGTGGAACCGGCTGGCTTTGGCCCGCTAGCTGCAGCTGCCGCTCTTTCAGTCGGCCGAGCAGCGATCGAAGCGCATCACCGTGCTGGAGCGAGCGCAAGCCCGGCGTATTTGGCGAAGACAGGTTGATAGTGAAATAGTCTGCATAGCCGTGTAGACAATCCATGCCTCTAAGATAGTCAGAGGCAGCGTCTTCGTTGGGTGTGTCTTTATTTTTACCCAGATTCACTCCCAACAACGTACCGCAAAGCTTGTCGCTCGAGCGGACCCTGGCCAAACGACGGGCCATGGCCTGCATACCATCGTTGTTGAAGCCCATGCGATTAATCAGGGCTTGATATTCCGGCAGACGAAAGAGCCGCGGCTGCGGGTTACCCGGCTGTGCCAGCGGGGTTACCGTACCCACTTCGACGAAGCCGAAGCCGCATCGCGCGAGACCGAGGACCGCCTCAGCGTTTTTGTCCAATCCAGCGGCGAGGCCGATGGGGTTGCGTAACGGCTTACCCAATAGCGTTGTAATGCGGCCCGGCAGAGGAGACACCCTGCCTGGCAGCAAAGCTGCGCCTTTCAGACCAGCGATTGCAAGGTCATGAGAACGCTCGGGTGGCAAAGACAGCAGGATCGATTGCAAAGCACTCATATCGGCTTACGACAAAACGGGGGTGATAGTGTAGTACCGGCACTATCATGGGAAAAGGATAAACGGACAAAGCAGCGATTATCGAAGACTGCCAAACCCTTGATTCACCACCCAACAGCGCCCAAGAGCGGTCAAAAAAGCTATCGCCAGCGCCACAAGTGCTTCTCGGCTAGACCTTTGGTGGTCGCCAGATACAATGAAGCGCAATTCCACCCGTAGGAAGCCCTCTGTGCCAGATACACCCTCAGAATCGCCTTTGTCATCGATAACAGCTCATCAAGCCATTGAGGCAGCAAGGCAATATCTAAATTCCGAGGTAATCGGCCAGGGTCATTTGGTTGAGCGGATGTTGATGACATTATTGTGCGGCGGACACTTTTTGGTCGAAGGTGCGCCAGGCCTCGCGAAAACCCGCGCGATTAAAGCCTTGGCAGCCATTGTGGAAGGCGATTTTCACCGAATTCAATTCACGCCAGATTTATTGCCGAGCGATGTGACCGGTACAGAAATTTACCGACCAGAGGACGGTTCCTTTAATTTTCAGCAAGGACCCATTTTCCACAACCTGATCTTGGCAGACGAGATCAACCGTGCTCCCGCCAAGGTACAATCCGCTTTGCTGGAAGCCATGGCAGAGGGTCAGGTCAGTTTTGGTCGTCAAACCTTTGCCCTGCCGACACTGTTCATGGTCATGGCGACCCAGAATCCTATCGAGCAAGAAGGCACCTATGCCCTACCCGAGGCCCAACTGGACCGGTTTTTACTGCATGTACTTGTCGACTACCCAGATCGTCAAGCCGAGGCTGACATTTTACGGCTTGTGAGGGATGAAAACACTGGGGTACCGGCGACGGGCAACAAGCCCCCCCCATTATTGATGACCCAAGCCCAAATACACCAAGCACGGCAAGAGCTCTTAGCCCTGCACATGGCAGAACCCGTCGAGCGCTACATCATTGAGTTAATTTTGGCCACTCGGACTCCCCCGAGCGAGCTAGCCCCTCTGATCGAGCTCGGTGCGAGTCCCCGGGGGACCATTGGACTGGACCTGTGCGCACGCACTCATGCCTGGCTGGCGCAAAGGAATTTTGTGACGCCAGATGATGTGCAGGCGGTGGCTGGCGATGTGCTGCGGCACAGACTGATCTGTAGTTTTGAGGCAGATGCCCAGGGGCTAAACAGCGACTTCTTGGTTGATCAACTGCTACAACAAGTACCGGTACCCTAATGACGTTAACTCAGCCCGACATACTCACTGGCGCCTATGTCACAGCCGATCAGTTGCTATCGCTGCGATTTCGCCCGACACGAGCCCTGCAATTTGCCGCCAGCCCCATCACTGGCATCCAGGCTGGACTGCGATTGTCTAAACAAAAAGGTCGGGGCGTCGATTTTGCCGAGGTTCGCCAATATCAGCCCGGGGATGATATTCGCAGCATCGATTGGCGCGTGACGGCTCGAAAGAACCTTCCTCATACCAAGGTATTCCGCGAGGAACGCGAACGCCCTGCGCTGATTTTTGTTGATCAAAGCCAGCACATGTTCTTTGGGTCAACCCAGCGACTTAAGTCTGTTGCGGCCGCAGAGCTCGCGGCGCGGGTCGCTTGGCAGATCACCGGTAACGGCGATCGGGTGGGCGGCATGGTATTGGATACCGCGGGCCAGCATATGTTCCGTCCGTTTCGCACGGTCAAGGCGACAGGTCGCATGCTGACCCAAGTGGCATCGAGCAACCAGCAGCTGTCGCGCCCACAGGCGGTGGCAGAATCGGGAGCCGCGCATCTAGAGACGGCACTTGCAGCGCTGTGCCAGCTTCGCCAGCGACGCAATCGGCTATTTGTCATCAGCGATTTGGCCGGATCGCTACAGCTATGGCGGGAAGCACTTCATCGCTTAGCTCGACATCATCATGTACAGGTGCTGCATATCACCGACCCTTTGGAGGCCGAGCTACCTCCAACAGGTGTCTACAACATCAGCCAGGGCGATGAGAGTTTGAGCTTTTATTCCGGAGATAAGACATTACGCAAACGGTATGCCGATACGCATGCCGAGCGAGCTGCCGACATCAAGGAAATATGCCGGCATCCGGCAGTTTCGCTTCAGGAGTTGAGCACCGCAAATACCCACTGGGATCATCTGAACTGGGCTTAATGTATGACGCCTGTCCAACGAAACGCTTACCTGATTAACCCGCGCCAAGTAAGGGCGACCTAACCGAACCATATGAACGCTGACCCACTCGACGCGCTAAAGGACATCTATCTGCCGGTAGAGCCGCACTGGTGGCCGCCTGCTCCAGGGTGGTGGATTGCAGCAGTGCTGGTTCTTATCGGTCTTTGCTGGCTCGGTCGCCAATGGTGGGGCTACCGCAAGGCTACCCGGCCGATCCGAGAAGCAAAACGTATTATCGATGCCTTGGCGGAAGAGGACGCTTCTTCGTCATCAAGCGATGTCACTGTTGTCAATCAATGTAACGAGGTGCTCAAGCGCCTGCTGGTGGTTGCCCTGGACATGCGAACTCTGGGAAACCAAAGCGGGGCTCAGTGGCTTTGCGCCCTGGATCGTTTGAGCAACACCTGCGACTTTACCCAGGGTCCGGGAAGTGTTTTGGGAGAAGATCGCTTTAAGGCGGACTTTAGCCTGGACCGAAAAGGGTTGTTGGCCTGCGTCAATCACCTGCTGAGCAGTGTTCACTACCGCAAGAGTAAGATGCTTATCGAGGAATCAGTATGATCGAGTGGTTATGGCCCTGGGCTTTTGCTGCCCTGCCTTTGCCCTGGCTGATTCGTCGTCTTACCCAGCGCCGTAGGCTACAGCAGCCGGCCTTGGTCGTTCCGTCCATCGAGAACTTTTCGGCGGTTATCGCCGCGGACCAGACCCAGGGTAGTCACAGTCCATGGCGTTTGATCGCCCTCAGTCTGGCTTGGGCTTTGCTGCTAGCAGCCCTTGCGCGCCCGCAATTTACCGGCGACCCCGTAAATATGCCGACGACCGGCAGAGACCTGATGTTGGCTGTCGATATCTCCGGCAGCATGGCGACCGAAGACATGGAAATTGACGGCGACTACGTTGAGCGGCTAGCCGTGGTTAAGGCAGTGATTGCAAACTTCGCCGAAGCCCGGGTTGGCGACCGCATAGGCCTCGTGCTATTCGGCACTAACGCCTATTTGCAGGCCCCTCTTACCTTTGACGTGAAAAGCGTTAACCGTCTCTTGGTCGAAGCGCCTGTGGGAATTGCCGGTGGTAAAACCGCCATTGGCGACGCAATTGGCTTGGCGGTGAAACGCCTTCGTTTGCGTTTTCAGGACGAGAAGGTACTTATCCTTCTCACTGATGGGGCCAATAATGTTGGCGAGGTCGAACCAAGGATCGCCGCAGAGTTGGCTGCCAGAGACAACATTCGAATCTACACCATCGGTGTGGGTGCTGACGAAATGCGCATGCCAGGACTGCTGGGCCGGATCAGCGGGCGTACAACCAATCCTTCTGCAGACCTCGACGAGGAGACCTTGCAGAGCATTGCCGATTCCACCGGTGGCCGTTATTTTCGTGCTAAAGACCCTCGCGCGTTAATCGAAATATATGCGCTGATTGATCAGCTCGAACCCGTTGAACAAGAGGCCGAAATTTTTAGGCCGGTACAGTCTCTTTACTTTTGGCCCTTAGGCGGCTCCCTGCTGGTGTGGGTCTTGGTACTCTCGTGGGATTTTCGTCGCCGCCTGCAGATCACGGGTGCTAGCCATGCTTGAGGCGATGACAAGCTTTCATTTTCTGAGGCCCTGGTGGCTGCTCGCCCTGTTGCCACTGATAGTATTGGTCTATAAATGGGTGCGACGAACGCGCCAACAGAGCGCTTGGTCCGCGGCAATCAGTCAACCCCTGCTAGACGTCCTGCTAGACAGTTCTGTGGCGAGCACGGCCAAACGCCTGCGCGCCGCTATGTGGCTGGCAGCACTTCTCGCCGTTCTAGGACTTGCAGGCCCTGCCTGGCAGAAACTACCCCAGCCCGTCGAGAAGAAGAGCGATGCCTTAGTGATTGTGATGGATCTGTCGCTGTCCATGTTTGCCCAAGACGTGACGCCTTCAAGACTCGCAAAGGCCCGCCAGAAAATTGTCGACGTGCTGCGCATACGTGAAGAGGGCTCGACGGGTTTGGTGGCCTACGCCGGAGACGGTCATGCTGTGGTACCCATTACCGATGACCGACATACCATCGAAAATCTGCTCAGTGCACTATCGCCAGCAATGATGCCCGTCTTGGGTAGTCGTCCAGCCACCGGTTTAGCACTTGCCCGAGAGCTATTTCGCAACGCAGGTCTTTTTGAGGGGCGGATTTTACTTATCACCGATGGCATTAAACGCGCTAGTGAAGTCAGTGATTTTCGCGACGCAGCCTTTCCGATCTCCATTATTGGAGTCGGTACATCCGGCGGCGCCCCGATACCCATCAACCGCCGGGGTGAACCGGCGCGCTATTTGACCGACGACTTGGGACGGGAAATTCGTCCGGGCTTAGAGGAGTCAGCGCTGATTCAAGCTGCCCAGCAAAGCTACGGGCGCTATAGCACCTTAACCATTGGCGACCGAGACCTTGAAATCGCTTTGAGCACTGCCCTGCCCACAGAGGATGCGTCCATCGAGGTGGATCGTGACTTCGACATCTGGGCAGATATGGGTTATTGGCTTTGCCTGCCGTTGGCGCTGATGATGTTGGCGTCATTTCAACGCGGTTTATTCGTGGCCCTAACGTTTACCGTGATGTTGCCAGAACCCGCATTTGCCCAAGTATCCACCCCAAGTAGCTCAGCCATCAGTGTGGGCGAAGCTGCGCAAACCGTTGGCAATCCACTTACGACGGTGTGGAACAACCTATGGCTGCGACGCGATCAACAGGCCTATGACGCCCTGATCGACGGCGATGCTGTCACTGCAGCGCAGCTGTTCGCAGACCAGCAGTGGCGCGGCTCGGCCCGCTATCGCAGCGGCGATTTCAGTGGTGCCGCGGGAGACTTTGCTCAAGATCCGTCGCTAACCGGCCTATACAACCAGGGTAATGCCCTGGCTCGCCTGGGTCGCTATCAGGATGCTATCTCCCAGTATGATCAAGTGCTCGCGGATGATCCAAACCAAGAGGACGCCGCATTCAATAAAGCCCTGCTGGAGAAGCTGCTGGAGCAACAGCAGCAACAGGAACAAGCCGAGCAACAGCAGCAGGACCAGCAGCAGCAACAACACCAGCAGCCCCAGGGCGGAGAATCTGAGGAGGAACAACCTTCTGGGGACGACAGCACGCCGCAAGAGCCAGAGCAGCAGCCCGAAGAACCAGAGGATTCTTCAGAATCAGAAAATGCCGAGGAAACTTTCGAGGAAGACACCTCGGCGGCTCGAGATGAAAAGCAGGAGGCGCTAGAACAATGGCTGCGACGCGTACCTGATGATCCCGGCGGACTGCTGCGGCGCAAGTTTCAGCATGAGACCAAGCAACGGCTGCGCAACGGCGACTACAGCAAACGCGAGGACGATCAGGTTTGGTGATGGTTAGCGCAGTCCAACACATAACGGGTGGGCGCGGTAGCGAGGCTTTGACGTTCATCCTCGCAGCCTGCACCACGCTCTGGTGCGCCTGCGTCCATGCGGAGCTTCGCGCTGCTTTATCCAGCGATGAGATCGACGAACTTGATTCGGTTCAGCTGGTAGTACGAGACCTAGGGACAAGGCAGAGCGAGACGCCGGATCTGTCCCCCCTCGACGATGATTTTCATGTCCTTGGCGTGAATACCAGCAGCCAATACCGCTTTGTTAACGGCCGCGCACAAAGCTGGGTCGACTACCAAATCACCCTGCAGCCCAAGCGCACTGGGGAACTGCTTATCCCACCCTTTCGCATCGGTCAGCAGCAGACTGAGGCCATGCGACTGTCCGTACGGGAACTCAGCGAGGCGATGAGGCGCAAGGTAGGTACCCTAGTTTTTTACGAGCTGGAGCTTTCCAGTGAGTCGGTCTACGTTCAGAGCCAGCTACTGCTGACTCGACGGCTGGTTTACGCAGATGGCGTGCAGCTATTCGGCGGCCAGCTGGAAAAACCGGTACTACCCGGCGCGCAAGTGGTGGAGCTGGGAGAGGGCAAATCTTCCGTTGTGCAGCGCGAAGGCCGGTCATACGGTAGCTTTGAACAGCGCTACGCCATCTTTCCAGAGCAAAGCGGCGTTCTTACCATACCCAGCGACAGTGTGACGGCCAGCGTCCGAGTGCTTGATGGCATCTCGACATCTCGTAAAACGGTCAGAGTAAGCACTGACGAAAAACGCATCACCGTCAAACCCATACCCTCTGAGTATCCGGCCGACAAACCCTGGCTACCCGCCATTGCCGTTACCGCGGCCCAACGATTTGAGCCACCCCTTATTTCGGACTTCGAGGTGGGCGACACGGTGACCCGAACGGTCAACGTTCGCGTCATTGGCAATTCCGGCGCAAGCCTACCTCCTGTGCAATTGGCCCTGCCTGAGGATCAGTTTAAGACCTACCCCCAACCCACGGAAATCAGCGATGACGCCATGGGTGATAACTTGCTGGGCATGCGCGTTGAAACTCAGGACATCGTGCCAATTGTTGGCGGAGCGCTTGGACTGCCGAGCACTGAAATCACCTGGTGGAATACCGATACGGAATCGTTGATGACGACGACACTGAATCGCCGGGCACTGAGCGCAGTTGGCAACGCTATCGCCGCGACGGTACTTACCGAAACCGCCGCAGCGACAATCCCCCGGGCTGATGAGCCGCAACTCGGCGGCACAGTCAAAGCAGATAACAGCCTTTTGAACCTCGGTCGCGCAGCGATAGCGCTCATGATTTTGTGGGTCTTGGCGGCTATCTGGCGGCGGCGCTCTCCTCCCAGGCAAAACGAAAGGAAACTGGCTGAACGAGCATCAGCAGGAACCACTGCCTATACAAAAAGACCGAGCGCACCGACGCTAAAGGCACTGCAACAGAGCGTTAAGAATGCCACTCCCCTCTCGGTCAGGGACGATATGACACTCTATCTATGCGATATCCTGGGACTTTCGAGGGGCCCAGCATTGGAAGCCTTTCGGCGCAGCAGCGAAACCGCTAGATACGCGCTAGAGGGGTTAGACGTGGCGTGTTATGGGGATGGTACGTTTACCAACGAGCACCGAGCACAGACCCTTGACGCGCTTAAGCACTTCTCCCATACACAAAAACATGCAGCGAAATCGAAAAGCCCGGCCCTGCCGTCTCTATATGCGAGCTAGCCTTAACGCCCTGGCTTCGAGCTAGCTCAAACTTTTGATGACGATTTCGTATAGATCCCGAGACAGTGTCTCGCTCTGTGACATGGTGTTCAACTCCCTGCGCATCAGCTGCTGGCGCGCGCTGTCATAGCGCCCCATACGCGTAAGCGGTGTCGTCATCCGGGCGGCGACCTGCGGATTCAGCGCATCGATTTTCATAATGGCCTCACTCAAAAACCTGTATCCAGAACCGTCCGGTGCGTGGAATTTACGATTGTTGAGCATACCGAAGGCGGCATAGAGCGAGCGCACCCTGTTAGGGTTCTTAATATCAAAGTCGGGGTGTGATTCCAGTGCCTTCAGTCCTGCTATGTTGATCAAGGGACTTTGCGCCTGCAGGTTAAACCAGAGATCGATCACCAGTGCGTAGTCTTTCCAAGCCGTATAAAAGTTTTCTAGCAGGCTACGACGGTAGGCCTGGCTGATGCCCTCATGACGACAGGCAATTCCCAGCACCGTGCGGCGATCTGTCAAGTTGTCGGCCTTGGTGTAGCGTGCCTGCAGCAGTTCCTCAAGGTCAGCGCCCTCCCTGGCCCTAGCCAAATATGAAAACGCGACGTTGCCCAAGGCTCGTCGGGCTATGCCCTTGGCATCTGCACGATAGGTTTCGCCAGTATCGTGCAGTTCAACCAAGGCCGCCCAAGTATCCGCATGGCGAAGGGCCGCGCCTTGGACTGCCAAATCTCGGGCATCCAGCAGGGTATCAACTTCAAACCCGCGCAACTGCTCGAATAGGTAGTTCTCATTAGGCACCGTCAGCATCGTTGCCGCTAAAAGTTGCTGCTCGGGAGTTACGAGGGCCAGCGCATCCTTGGCGAGATCTCCCAAGACCGCGACGGGGTCGACGACCGCAGTCGTATTGGCATCTAAGTGGGAGATCCACAGCGTTTGCATCGCATCCCAACGCACAAATCCGTCGGTATCGTGCTGCACTAGGAAGGCCAGTTCTTGCGCATCGCGCTCGTGACTGACTTTGACCGGGGCGGAAAAACCGCGCAAAAAACTCACCACTGGCTTGGCGGTCAGATTACTAATGGTCAACTCGCTTGCGCGCTCTTTCGCTTCCAATAGCAGGGTTTTACCGCCGTCACGAAGAATCGTCTCCGCTGAACTGTTGATATCAGCAGCAAACAAGTCGAGGCAGGTGCCATCAGGAGCGACAAACCCCATGGCAAGAGGCATATGAAAAGACTTTTGTTGACCCGCATTGGGCAGGTCTGCACCAGTCTGTGTGATTTGCAGACTAAAGTTGCCGTCGGCGTAGGATTCCGTCACCCGGACGTTGGGCGTACCCGGTTGTTCGTACCAACGCTTAAACTGGGTGAGATCAATTTGTCCCGCCTCGGCCATGGCGTCGGCAAAATCGTCGGTAGTCGCCGCCGTGCCATCGTGGCGATCGAAGTAAAGGTCTGTGCCCCGTCGAAAGGCATCGTCGCCTAGCAGGGTCTGGTACATCCGCACAACCTCGGCACCCTTCTCGTAGATCGTAGTCGTGTAGAAGTTTGAAATTTCCATATAGCTACTTGGGCGTACAGGATGCGCCAGTGGCCCCGCGTCTTCCGCGAACTGTATTGAACGCAGAAATCCAACATCTTCAATTCGCTTTACCGACCGTGAGTTCATATCGCTACTGAACTCGGCATCGCGAAATACGGTGAACCCCTCTTTAAGACTGAGCTGGAACCAGTCACGACAGGTCACGCGGTTGCCAGACCAATTATGAAAGTATTCGTGCGCGACTACGGCCTCCACGCGCTGATAGGCCTCGTCCGTCGCGGTATCCGGGGAAGCCAGTACGCAAGATGTATTGAAAATATTGAGGCCTTTGTTTTCCATGGCACCCATGTTGAAGTCTTCGACTGCGACGATCATGTAGATGTCTAGGTCGTACTCGCGACCGAATCTTTCTTCATCCCACCGCATGGAGCGCTTCAATACGTCCATCGCGTAGTCGCATTGCGCGATATTGTGGGCTTCGGAGAATATTTGCAGTTTGACCTCTCGACCCGTCATGGTGGTGAAGCTGTCTTCGAGAGCTGCCAGGTCGCCCGCTACCAAGGCAAACAGGTAGCTGGGCTTGGGGAAAGGATCCTCCCAGGTGACCTCCCGTCGACCGTCCGGCAGCGATGCCTCATGAATGAGGTTACCGTTGGAAAGCAGATTTGGGTAACGCTTCGCATCGGCAACAATCGTCGTGTTGAATTTGGAGAGCACGTCCGGGCGGTCTTGATAGTAGGTGATTTTACGAAAACCTTCCGCCTCACACTGAGTGCAGTACATGCTGCTGGAGCGGTATAGCCCCTCTAGTGCAGTATTTTCCTCGGGACAAATCTGCGTCACGATCCGCACCTTATGGGCGTCGGCAAGGTTAAACAGAGTCAGCGCACGTTCGGTGAGTTCGTATTCGTTGCTGGACAATTCACGTCCATCCAGCGCCACAGAAACCAAGGTTAGCTCTTCACCAAGCAATTCGATTTGGCTTGCTGCGGCGTCTTGACGAGCCACCTGCAGAGTCGCAGTCACGGTGGTTTGGCCGTCGCGAATGTCGAAGTGAAGCTCGGTTTGCTTGGTGGTGTAACCGGGTGCCTGGTAGTCGGCCAAATAGATCGCCTTAGGCGCATCCTGTGTCGCGGTATGGCTTTTTTCTAGCTGATCCTTTTCTGGCTGATCCTGATCTGGCTGCTTCTGCTGTGACATTCTGGGTTCCAAGGGATAAAGTGCAAAGCTTACTACACCCGATCATGACCCCGTAGCCTGAGAATTAGAGGACTGACCCTGTATCGAAGAACAAATACAATCTTAAAGCCAGCGCGCCATCACCGCGACACCAGTTCAGATAGGCTTACTTGACGTTTTTACCCTCGGCTATCGTGTATA